>JANMAD010000475.1:0-2894 GCA_031359515.1 Acidobacteriota bacterium
GTCCATGAACCCGAACGGCCCGTAGTCGAGCGTGAGACCCAGCACAGACATATTGTCCGTGTTCAGCACGCCATGCGCGAAGCCGACTGCCTGCCACTGCGCCACAAGTTGGGCCGTGCGCGCAACGACTGCGGCTAAGAACTGTTGATACTTGTCTGGCACATCGGCCAGTTCCGCGAAGTGTTGCGCGATCACGTAATCGGCCAACTCTTTGACGCGCTCGTGCTGCCCGCGATAGTGGAAGACCTCGAACGAACCGAAGCGCACGTGCGTGGGCGCAAGGCGCAGGAACGTGGCGGCCGTCTCAATCGTCTCGCGCCGCACCGGCTCGCGGCTGCCGATGATGCACAGGGCGCGCGTCGTCGGGATGCCGAGCGCGTGCATCGCCTCGCTGCACAGATATTCGCGGATCGTCGAGCGCAGCACAGCGCGCCCATCGAAGCCGCGCGCGAAAGGCGTCGCGCCGCCGCCCTTCAAATGCAAATCCCACTTCACGCCGCGCGCATTGCGTACCTCGCCCAAGAGCAACGCGCGCCCGTCGCCCAACTGCGGTACGTAGCTGCCGAACTGATGCCCGGCGTACAGCATCGCTAACGGCTCCGCGTCGGGCAGGATTTTCTGGCCACTGAAATATGCGACGAACTCAGGCGTGTAGGCTTCGGCCGGATCGAGATCGATTAACGCGGCCGCTGCTTCGTTAAAGCTGACGAGATGCGCCTCGCGCCGGAGCGGCGTGGGCGCGACCCGCGCGTAGAAGTGCGCGGGCAGTCGCGCATAAGTGTTGTCGAACTGTAGCTCGTTGAGCTTGCGCATGTAGGCGTGCCCGCGCTCAATGCGCCGCTGTCTGTTCGCCCGCGCTCGCCTGTGCGCGCAAGCCGCCAGTCAGCGCACGCTCAAGTTTGCCGAGCGCGCTTTGCAGCACCTCGTCCTCGCGCGCGATGCAGAGACGCATATATGCGTCCCACGCATCGCTGTCGGTGAACGCGCTGCCGGGCACGGCCGCGACGCCCGCGCGCGTGATGAGCATCTCGTTCAGCGGCATCGCGTCGGCAAACTCTGGCGGGATGCGCGCCCAGATGTAGAAGGCCGAGCCGGAGTCGTAAATCTGAAAACCGAGCCGCGCCAGCACCGTCACCGCTTGCTCGCGTTTGCCCCGGAAGCGTTCGCGCAGACGTGTGTAGTAACTCGGATCGGCGACCAGCACTTGCGCCAGAGCTTTTTGCAGCGGCGTGGGCGAACAAACATAGAAGATGTTGTTCGCGTTGTTGACGGGCGCGACGAGTTGGCTGCTGCCGTAGGTGTAACCTAGCCGCCAGCCCGAAATGTTCCACGACTTCGAGAACGAGTTGCACGTGATCGTCCGCTCCCACATGCCCGGTAGCGTCGCCATCGAGATGTGCGCGTGCCCGCCGACGACGTAATGCTCGTAAACTTCGTCGGCGATGCACAACAGATCAAGCTCCTGACAAATCTCTGCAATCGCGCTTAGCTCCGCGCGCGTGAAGACTTTGCCCGTCGGGTTGACCGGCGTGCAGGCGATGATCGCGCGCAAGGGGTATGACGCGCGCTCTTTCAACTCAACACAACGTGCGCGCAATTCGCCTTTGTCGAACTGCAACGTGTCGCGCTCCAGCGCGAACACTTCGGTCTTACCGCCCAACTCTTCGATGATGCGCCGGTGATACGGGTAGTAAGGCTCGAAGACGAGCGCGGACATGCCGACGAGATACGTGCGCGCAACGGCCACTAATCCGCCCGTCGCGCCCGGCGTGATCATCAACTCAAGCGGCTTCGTATCCGGATCGATCTCAATGCCGTTGATGAGCCTGATCTTTTCCGCGACGGCGCGGCGCAACTCCGGCGTGCCTTCGGCCGGGCAATAGTGATTCTGGCTCGCGCCGATCATCTCGGCGGCGGCGCGGGCCAGCGTCGGGTCAATCGTCAACTCCGACTGTCCCTGCACGAGGTTGCCGCTCGGCGGCACAAGCCGCGTGATCGCGCGTATGTCGGGCTTCGCTTTTGTCGTCATAGCTGCTCCGTTCTGCTGCGTTCGCATTTGCCGGGCGCGAGGGCGGAGGGATTCTACACGACAACGCGCCCGCGCGTCTGCTACTGCAACGAGTTGGGAGCGGTGCAATGTGCAGAGCATGGCGGCGTAAGTTGCGGTTCACCACAGAGACACAGAGGGCACAGAGACAGCACGGAGGCTTGAGTCTTGCTCTGTGCCCCCTCTGTGTTCTCTGTGCCTGCGGTGGTGCATCGCCCGTTATTCAATCTCAACCTCACGCACTACCGACGGGTTCTCTCCATGAATCCCGCGCCGCCAATTAACCCGCCCGCGCGCCTTTGCTATACTGCCGCGCATGCCGAATAAGAAGCAGGGGAACACCGTGAAAATCGGATTGGTGCAGATGGCTTGTGCGCCGGAGCCGGCCGTGAACATGAAACAAGCGTTGGCGCGCATCAATGAAGCGGCCAAACGCGGCGCGCAGATCGTCTGTCTGCAAGAGCTTTTCCGCTCGCAGTATTTTTGCCAGACCGAAGACATCGAGCTATTCAAACTGGCCGAGCCGATTCCGGGGCCTTCGACCGAGGCGCTCTGCAAGGTGGCCCGGCAGAAAAAGATCGTCATCATCGCGTCGCTGTTTGAGAAGCGCGCCGCCGGTCTCTATCACAACACGGCGGTCGTGATTGATGCCGACGGCCGAATCGCCGGCAAGTATCGCAAGATGCACATCCCCGACGATCCGCTCTACTACGAGAAATTTTATTTCACGCCGGGCGATCTCGGCTTCGCCAGCCACGATACGGAGTACGGGCGCGTGGGCACGCTCGTCTGTTGGGATCAATGGTTTCCCGAAGCGGCGCGTCTGACCGCGCTCTCCGGCGCGCAG
>JANMAD010000478.1:0-4236 GCA_031359515.1 Acidobacteriota bacterium
CGCGCGAGTTTGGCGGCGAGCGTTTGCGTTTCTGCTGCAAGCTCTGGCGCGGGCACGACACGATTGTAGAGACCGATCCGCTCGGCATCCTGCGCTGTGATGAAGTCGCCGGTCATCAGCAGTTCCGTCGCTTTGGCGAGACCGATGAAGCGCGGCAGCAAGAAGCACGCGCCCATGTCCGCGCCCGACAGCCCCACCTTCACAAAGAGAAACGCGATGCGCGCGTCCGCGCTCGCAATGCGCAGATCGGAGGCCAACGCGATGCACGCGCCCGCGCCCGCGACCGTGCCGTTCAGAGAAGCGATGATCGGCTGCGGCAGTTGCCGCATGTTGCGGATCAGCGCGCAGGTCAGGCGCGTGAACTCTAAGTGCCCGCCGATGTCTAACGTTTGCAGATCGCCGATGATGTCCCGCACATCGCCGCCCGAACAGAACGCGCGCCCCGTGCCCGTGATGACGACCGCGCGCACCGCTTGTTCGGCGCGCAATGCCGCGAATGTATCCGTCAACTCGCGATAGACCGCGAACGTCAGCGCATTCAAACGCTCCGGCCGGTGCAGCGTGATCCACGCCACACCGTCGCGCACCTCATAAAGAAAACTCTTTGGCTCAAGCATAAAAGTAGTGACGAGTGACAAGTGATGAGTGACGAGCTAAGACAAGTGATTCTAACTCGTCACTTGTCACTCGTCACTCGGCACTGCATTTAATACCGCGATGCCTTCGATCTCAACTTTCGCATCGTCTGCCAGCAAACTTTTAACTTCGACGAGCGCCATCGCCGGATAGTGTGTGCCCATCTGTGCGCGCCAGCACGCGCCAAGTTCGCGTGTGCGGGCGCGATATTCGTGTTTGTCCGTGACGTAGATGACAAGGCGCGCGAGTTGTTCCGGTGTGCCACCGGCTGCGCGCACCACTGTGATGACATTGGCCAACGCGCGGTCGAACTGCGCGACAAAATCTGCGCTGACGATCTGCTGCTCCTCGTCCCACGCGATCTGACCGGCGATAAACAGCAACGCGCCGCCCGTTGGCGCAAGCACGCCGTTCGCATACCCACGCGGGCGACCGAGCGCATCAGGATTGATGAATGCAAAAGGCATAAGCAGCGATTAGCGATTAGCGATTAGCTGTTAGCTAAAAGCAAAAGGCTAATCGCTAACCGCTAATCGCTAACAGCTTAAAAAAGCACCGTACCGCCGTCCACGTTGATCGCTTGGCCGGTGATGCCGCGCCCGTCGTCGGAAGCGAGCAGCAGGGCGACGGCCGCCACCTCTTCGGGCGTGACGAGTCGTTGCTGCGGACTCATGCGCGTGATCTGTGCGAGCGCGTCGGCAGCGGAGCGGCCCGTCTTGGCCTCGATCTGCGCGAGCGCGCGGGTGGTCATGTCCGTGTCCACGTAGCCGGGACAGATAGCGTTGACCGTCACGCCTTTAGTCGCAACTTCCAATGCGACCGCACGTGTCAGCCCAAGCACGCCGTGCTTCGACGCCGCATAGGCCGCGATATACGGCGCGCCGGTCTTGCCCGCGATGGAGGCGACGTTGATAATGCGCCCCCAGCCGCGCGCGATCATCGCGGGCAGCGCGGCGCGCGTGCAATAGAACGTGCCGGTCAGATTGATCGCGAGATGTCTGTGCCACATCTCGTCGTCGGTCTTCACAAGCGGCGCGCTCTCGGCGATGCCGGCGTTGTTGACGAGGATGTCGCACGCGCGCCCGAAGCGTTCAGTGACGAGTTGGCCGACGCGCGCCACGTCTGCATCATTCGCCACGTCGCACGTCGCGTGCAACGTCTCCACGCGGCACTCGTCGTTGATCTCTTGCGCAACGCGCGCCACTTCGGCAGCCGTGCGTGCAACCACCGCGACCTGTGCGCCTTCACGCGCAAATGCGAATGCGACCGCGCGGCCGATGCCGCGTCCGCCGCCGGTGATGAGCGCGATTTTGTTTGCGAGTTTCACGTCAGCAGGTAATCGTTAGCTGTTGAAGCGCGGGCGACGCTTCTCTAAAAATGCGCGGACGCCTTCGTGCGCGTCGGCGGTTTGGAAGCAGCGCAGTTGCGCTTCTGTTTCGTACTGCAACATCTCTTCGAGCTCAGCATGGCTGCTCATGTAAACGGCGTGCTTGGCGGCGGCGATTGATTCGGGCGGCGCGGCGCGCAGGCGCGCGGCCAACTTGTGCGTCTCCGTTTCAAGTTCGGCGTCGGGCACGACGCGGTTGATGAGACCGAGCCTGTGCGCGCGTGCGGCATCAATGGCATCGCCCAGAAAGAACATCTCGCAGGCGATATTGGGCGGCACGATGCGCGGCAGAAAATATGTCCCGCCCCAATCAGGGTGCAGCCCGACGCGGACGAACGACTGGCTAAACGTAGCGGACTCAGCCGCGATGCGCAGGTCGCACGCAAGCGCGAGGTTGAAGCCCGCGCCGCTCGCCACGCCGCTGATCGCGGCAATGACCGGCTTCGTCATTTGCCGCAACGCCGTGACGACGCGCCGCCCCGCGCCGAGCAGACGCGCAAACTCGTCCACGTCGCCGCGCCCCATCAACTCGGCCATCGCCGCCACGTCGCCGCCCGCGCAGAACGCGCTGCCCGCGCCGCGCAGCACGATCACGCGCACGTCCATGCGCCCGCCCGCCTCCTCCAACGCATCCGCCAGATCGCGCCGCATCCGCCCCGCCAAAGCGTTCAGCTTCTCCGGCCGGTTCAACGTGATCGTCACGATGCCGTCGTCTTCGGCGAGTTGGATAAATTCGTCAGACATAAGAAAGCTGTTAGCGATTAGCTGTTAGCTATTAGCTACTGCAATCCTTTTATTCATAGTTCGCACTTGACGAAGCCGTGGCGGCAGCAGATTAAAGGCTGAAAGCTAACAGCTAACAGCTAACAGCTAATCGCTATCTCCCTTTGAACTGCGGCTTGCGCTTCTCGACGTAGGCGGCGAGACCTTCGCGCGCGTCTTCGGATTGGAAGAGTTGTTGTTGCAGTTCGCGCTCAAGCGCGAGGCCCGACTCGAACGGAATCTCTGCGCCGCTCTGCACCGCGCGCTTGATGCGCCCGACGGCCCGCGCGGCCTTATCGGGCGTCGTAAAGCGGCGCGCATAGGCCAGCACTTGCGCCATGAAGTCCGCGCCCGTCGCAGCTTCATAGATGTGCGTGACTAAGCCAAGTTCCTGTCCGCGCTCGAAGGCGAACAGTTCGCCGGTGGTCATCAGTTCAATCGCGCGGGGCTTGCCGACGAGGCGGACGAGGCGTTGCGTGCCGCCCGTGCCCGGCAACACGCCGAGCGTGATCTCCGGCATGCCCATCTTGCCCGCGCCCTGTCGTGCGATGCGCAGATCGGCCGCGAGCGCGACCTCTAAGCCGCCGCCGACGCAGTGCCCGTTGATGGCGGCGATGACGAGCTTCGGCGTCTGCTCAAGCCGCGACAGGGTTTCGTTAGCATGGAGACAAAAGTAGTATTTGAACTCCGGCGTGACGCTGGAGAGCATCCCGATATTCGCGCCCGCGCAGAAGAACTTTTCGCCCTGCCCGGTGATGACGATCACATGCACGCTCTCGTCCATCCGCGCCGCGAGGATCGCGCGGTCGAGCGCGCCCATCATCTCGTAGCTGTACGTGTTCGCCGGTGGATCGTTCAACGTCAACAGCGCGACGCCCTCTGCGACTTGATACTGCACGAGCGTGCTGCTCGCGTCCGCCGTTTCAACTGCCTGTGCCTGTGCTTCCGCTTCTGCCATTCTTCTCTACTCCGATGAAATGGATTTTGCCACGCAATCTTTCAGCCGCCGGCAACCGCGCGCTCATAGACGGAGACGTGCTTGGTGCTGTCGGCCGTGAACGGCGCGCGTTGCCAGTCGCTCCAACGTTCGCGCAGCCGCAAGCCCGCGAGTTGCGCCATCAGGTCAAGCTCGGCGGGCCAAGCATAGCGTATCTGGATGGGATACAGTCGCACTTGCCCGTCGGTGATGATCATGTGTTGGGCTGTGACGCGCTGTATGGCCGGATCATGTTGTGCCACGTCCAAGATGACGCGCTCGGTCGAAATTTGATTGACATTGCTCGACTGTCCGCGCGTAAAGAGCGTCATGTCGGGCACGAACACCTCCAACGCGAAGCAGCCATCAGGCGCGAGATGCGCGGCCACGTTGCGGAAGCAGCGCACCTGATCGGCTTGCGTGAGCAACGCGAAGAACGTGTTGAAGACGATATAGACGAGCGCGAACTCGCCCG
>JANMAD010000486.1:0-46889 GCA_031359515.1 Acidobacteriota bacterium
ATGCGCGCCGCCGCTTGCTACGGTTGCAGATTATCCGTGCCGAGAATGTTGATGCCCGCCGCCACGTGGCGGATGATGTTATTCGTGAAGCTGATATCTTCGATGCCGCACCACGGGCATATGCCCTGTTGATTGCGCGGCGTGAGCATGATGGCGGTCCCATCTTGTGCGTCCGCCCAATTATTTTCAAACAGGTTGCCGTCAATGACGACGCGGCGTGCGTTCTTCAACTCCAACACATTCTTCACCATCCAGTGCATCCCGGCATAACTGGGATGCGCGGGATTCCAGCTCATGGGTTTGCTGAACGTATTGCGCCTGATATCGATGTCGCTAGGACGCAAGTTAGGGATGCTGGGGTCAGCCCCGCCGAACATGACGTTCTCGCCCGCCGCTTCCAGATAGTTGTTGATGAGGTGAAAGGGGCCGGGGCCATTCCAACCTAAGATCGCCTGGCACTCCTGCCCGACGACGTGGAAGTCCGCGAGGTAAGAGTTCGTGATGGTGGTCTGGGCGGAGTTCAAGGCGATGCCGCGCTTCCAGGTCTGGGCGGCGAAGGCGTGGATGTAGCAGCGGTCGAAGCTGAGGTCGTGCGGCACTTGCGCCAGCGTCGTCTGCTGCGCCCCCACGTCGCCCAGCCAGATCAGGTCGTAGCCGACGAGCGTGGGCGTGGCGGGTCTAATCTCAACGTTGACGAACTTGTAATGATGCGCACCCGGTTTGGTGTCAATTGCATGAGTAGCATTAGCCGGAGCGACGATGGCGGCCATCTTCGGCGCATCGCTAGGGCTGACGCGCACGCCCTCGCCCGGCAGCGTCGGGTCACTACTGCGAATGGTGATGTAGTCGGCGTCCGTGCCTGTGCCGCCGCTCTTATTGGGTAAGGTGATGGGGCCCTTATAAACTGCCCCGGCCGTTAATACAATCGTATCGCCTAACTCTGCCTCTGCGAGTGCCGCTTGCAAATTCCCGCCGGGATTAAGTTTGATCACGTTCGTGCCGGCAGAGAGAACCCTACGGGGGCGTGTGTGTACAGGCGCTACGTCGCGCCTCTGTGCCAGGACGAGCACTAGACAGGCGACGAGAAGCACGCCCACGGCCGCGGCGAGCAATACCGTCCATATCCTCTTGCGTCTGAATTTCACGTTCACTATTCCCTCTCAAGAGCTTGAAGCAAGATGCATAACCTATCCGCACGCAAAAGGGCAAACCATCTCTGCCGCACAACCTTTGCTCTCTTTAGAAGAGTCTGATTCTTTCATTCAGGTAGGCTGGAAGCTTTACGCTCACTCACGTTCTGTTCACCTGTCGCGCCGTCCCGTTCTTTCGCAAACACAAATTCGTTGCAGCCAAGGCCGACGCCGCCACACTTCAGTTTCAGGAGCGTGAACCCCCGTGCGCGGTAGAAGTCGAAAATCTCTTCGGGCGTGGCGACTTCATAAGGGTAGCCGCCGACCCAATCAATAATGTCGCGCCAATGGCTCATGCCTCTATTCTGATCGTATTGTGTCCACGAGCGGACATAAGCCTGCGGGCGCAACGTCAAGACCGAACGCAACACCGACTTCAACTCGCCCGGCACGGAGACAGCGACGGCGAAAGGGGTTTTCAAGAAGCGCGGCATCTCGTTGTAAGTCTTCTTGAGCCACTTCCAACGAGCAGCCTGCGTGCCGGTGTCGTTGTAGATCGCGACGAATAATTTACCGCCCGGCGCGACGGGCAGGCGCGCGTTGTCAAGCGCGAGCCACATCTGCCCCGTGTGGTGCAGCACGCCCCACGAGTAGACCACGTCGAACTCTCCGAGCGAGCGCATGTACTCCGTGTCGAGGGCCGAGCCTTCTTTGACAATCCAATCGGGATCGTCCGCGAAGTAGCGCCGCCGCAACTCTGCTGTGCAGGCAACTGACTGCGGATCATAATCGAGCGAATACACGCGTGCGCCCAACCGCCGCGCTGCCAGGCTGAACAGCCCGCTCCCCGACCCGATGTCCAGAAAACTCCGGCCGGTCAGATCATCGCTCTCAAGCATCTGCTGCAACGATCTCTCCGCCTCGCCGATGCGTTTCTCATTCAGCAGCGCGAGGAAACGCCCCCAGTTCTTCCCGAACTCGAATCGCTCGCCGCCTGCGACCTCGCGCGCGTGGGCACTCAACTCATTCATCATTCAACCGTCCTTAAAATGTCAAAATCACACGCTGTCGCCGAGCTTCGGAGCGCCGTGCTATTGCTCACATTGCTCGCCATCTCTAAGCTCGATACTGCCACCAGTAATAACCGAATTTGAGGTACTCGCCCGCGACCATTCGCCAACCGGCCGCGCTGAGCCACCACGTCAGCGGCGCGGGCGACTGCTCACCCGGCGGCATGGTGGCAAGTCCGATTTCGCGCCCGCTGTCCTTGAATACTCTGCGCAACGTCCACAGTGCGCGACGCGAGTGGTAGGCCGAAGTGACGAAGAGCAACGAACGAGCGCCGTGCGCGTCGGCGTAAGTGCGTAAGAGCGCCGCCTCTTCGTAAGTGCTTGCCACACGCTCGGGCAGCGCCTCAATCTTATCCGCCGGCACGCCCGCGCGCCGCAACTCGGCCGCCGCCAGTTCGACGAAAGACGGGTTGCGCTGCTCCGCGCTCGACCAGCCGCCGCGCCCGCCATCATCCGTCAAAATGATCTTAGGGGCACGCCCCGCGGCGAAAAGCTGCGCCGCCCGCCGCGCCCGCTCGACGTAAGCCGACGACCCGCTCAGCATTACAATCGCGTCCGCGTGCGGCAACTCCACGCTCACGATCAAAGACCGCGCCGCCGCCCACGCGATGAGCGGCCATGCAACGAGGCTCAGCGCGCTAAGCCTGAGGAGTCGTACCGCGAGTCGGCTGCGCTGCTCGCTTCTCGCCCGCACCGAATGCCCCCGTTACCAGCAGATGCCTTGATACGCGCCGCCCGTCGTCTTGCCGTCGAAGAGGCGGACGAGATCGATGAGCGTCTGATCATTGCGCAGGCGTGCTTCAAGCTGGCGAAACTCTTCGGCTTTATTGCCGATGATCAAAACTTCGGCGTGGTCGAGCACTTCGTCAATGCTCTCGCGCATCAGTTGCGAGATGTGCGGAATCTCGCGCTCGATGTACTGCTTGTTAGCGCCGAAGAGGCGCGCGAGCGACACGTCGCGGTCGTAGATCGCGAGTTGCATCCCCTTGCCGATGAGCGTCTCGATCAGTGTGACCATCGGCGACTCGCGCAGGTCGTCAGTGCCCGCTTTGAAGCTGAAGCCGAGCACGCCGATGCGCTTCCGGCCCGTCGCGTAGACCATCTCGACGGCGCGCTCGATCTGCCGCCGGTTACTCGGCAACACGGCGGCGAGCATGGGCACTTCCACGTCCAGTTCTTTCGCCTTGTAAGAGATCGCGCGCAAATCTTTCGGCAGACACGAACCGCCAAAGGCGAAGCCGGGCTTGAGATAATAAGGCGACAAGTTGAGCTTGGTATCCTGACAAAAAATATCCATCACCTGATGGCTATCAATGCCGAGCGCCTTGCTGATGTTCCCGATCTCGTTCGCGAAACTGACCTTCACGGCGTGGAAGCAGTTGCAGGCGTACTTGACCATTTCCGCCGCCTTGATCGCGGTCACGAAGAGCGGCGCATCAACCCCGCTGTAGAGGCGACGCACGCTCGCTGCCACCTCCTCCTCGTCCGCGCCGATCAGGGTGAACGGCGGCGCGTAAAAATCTTTAAGCGATGTGCCCTCGCGTAAAAATTCCGGGTTGATGCAGACGCCGAAATCGCGTCCCACCTTCTTCCCGGAATAAACTTCGAGCGTAGGAATCACGACCGTCTCAATCGTCCCCGGCAACATCGTACTGCGGATGACGACGGTATGTCGCTCGTGCTTCTGCTCTAACACGCCGCCGATCTGCTGGCAGACGCGCTTGATGAAAGTCAGATCAAGCGACCCATTGGCGTTGCTCGGCGTGCCGACGCAGACCAGCGAGCACTCCGAATTGTTGACCGCGTCTGCCACCTCGGTTGTCGCTCGGAGCCGGCCGGCCGCAACCATCTCCGCGATCAACTCGCTGATGCCCGCCTCGACAATCGGACTCTTGCCACCATTGATGATCTCTACCTTAACGGGGCTAACGTCCACGCCGACGACCTCATGCCCCTCCTTTGCGAAACACGCAGCCGACACGCAGCCGACATAACCCAACCCGAACACGCTCAATCTCATTTAGCTTCTCTCTGCTCCCCTCAAATCGCCGGCCGCAAGCCTTCCGCCGCCGTGCCCTCGACAAACTCGTGTGCGCCGGCCCGCCCCTTGATCGCGTCCGCGCAGATTTCCGCGAACCGCGTCGCCACCTGCGCCCAACCGAACCGCTCGCGCACGAGCGCCGCCGCCTGCGCGCCAATCGCTTTCGCGCTTGCCTCATCCTGCAACAACGCGACGACGCGCCTCGCAAACTCTGCGGGCGTGTCGGCGAGAAAGAGATCGACCCCGGCGCGCACCGGCAAACCTTCCGCGCCGATTGTCGTCGAGACGATGGGCAACTCCATCCCCATCGCCTCATAGATTTTCAGCCGCGTCCCGCCGCCGATCCTGATCGGCACGACGTACACGGACGCTGCCTCCATGTACGGCCGCACGTCCTCGACGCGCCCCGTCACGACGACCGACGGATCACGCTTGCTCAGTTCAACCAGACTCGGATAAGGCTTGCGCCCGACCACTGTCAGCGTCACACCGGGCACGGACTGCTTGATGCGCGGCATGATCTCTTTCGTGAAATACTGGATCGCGTCTTCATTCGGCAGCCAGTCCATTGAGCCGGTGAAGATGAGATTGTATGGCTCGCGCTGCCCTACGCCACGCGGGCGGAAGAATTCCGTGTCCACGCCCGTCGGCACGTCCGCCACGCCCGTCACGCCATAATCGCGCGCCAACGTCTCTCGATCCTCACGCGAGACGGCGATCACCCGGTCGAAGCGGCGACAGGCCGCGCGCTCGTAAGCGCGCGATTTCAACCATTGCCCGTAAAGAAAAGTCTTCTTCAACGGATTCGCCTGTACCTCATAATGCCGCCGCCAAATCATTGTCTCGACGTTGTGCTGAAAAAGCACGGTCGCGCAGGGTAACTGCGCGGGCACGTTGACGCTTGGCTGCAAGAAGTCGCAGACGAGCACGTCGAACTTTTCGCCGGCAGTCCGCTTTAATATCTCGCGTCTCATTCCCTCCGACTTATATTTGCTCATGAAGTACGGCAGCGGTGAGATGAGATTCTGTGCCAGTTCGGCGTAGAAGCCCGGCGAGAACTTCGCGCGCGTGTGATGCGGCACGCGGACTAGCTCGTGGCAATACTCGGCGGCGAGCGTTTGCGCGTCAGCGGCGGCGCTCCCATCGTCGAGCGTCAAATACGTAACGTGATGCGCCCGCTTCAACTCACGCAGCATCTGATAGGTGCGAATCTTGCCGCCCTTATCAACCGGATGAAGCAGTTCAGTTTTGAGCCAGAGTATACGCACGGTGAATCGCCGTTTTGGAACGGATGTGATTACGAGAAGACTCGCTTCAAGCGCAGGAACGGCGCTTCTAAATACTTTCGGGAAAGCAGTGCCAAAGCAAATGTGACCAGCAGTATTACCGCCGCCCGCACCAGCACCGCGCCGAGCGCGCCCACCGTGCCGGCCACATTTAAGTTCAGCGCATGCGTGAAAAACTCATACGCATCGCCGATAGCCAGATGAATGAGATAGATGCAGTAGCTGAGATCGCCACTCAAACGGGCGAACGAAGAGCGCAGGAGCGCCGTCCATCTGGTTGCACGCAGCGTTAGAGCGGAAAGAATAAATGCCGCAAAGGGCAACTGCGACTGTGTATAGCGTAACGCTGCGCCGAGCGTGCCCCTTTGCATCAGGCCAAAGGGAAATCCAACCAAGGTTATGATCACCGCGCTGATCAATAGCAAGGCGGCTAACTTGAAGGAATTGCGCGCCGTGCTATAGGGCGTGCGCACCCAGACGGCGAGCAAAGCGCCGAGCGCCAGGCCGTCGAAGCGAAACCAGGAGTAAAGATAAATCTCCGCATCGAGATCCATTCCGCGCGCCGCACACACCCCACGCAAGACGGGCGTGGCGACGACGATTAGCAACGACAAGATGGTTAGATTACGCCGACTAAGATACAAAACAAGTAAGGGCCAGAGCAGATAAAAATGCTCCTCCACCGAGAGCGACCAGAAAACCCCTGCCCCGTGCGGCACGCCTGCATTTAAGTAATGAGAGAAGTTAGCAAGGAAAGCTAAGCTGATCAGAAAGAAGCGGGCCGCGCCTGTATAGCAGAGCCACATCAGGGCAATCACGGTAAAGTAGAGCGGCAAAATGCGGAGGGCGCGGCGGCTGTAAAAATTGCGGAAATAAGCCGGGCGAGTCTTGGAGTCCAACAGAATGCCGGTGATCAGGAAACCGGAAAGAATGAAGAACAGATCGACGCCAAGCCAACCGTGACTGATCACGCCCAAGACAACATTTGGGATATGTGCGAGCGCGCCCTCAGGATTCGGATAGCCATTGAACAGGTGGTTTACCAGCACCATCCATATCGCCAGCGCGCGAATGCCATCAAGCTCCGGGATACGTATATGGCTAAACGCCGGAGATGCCGTGCGCACAAGCGGCTTGGGCACGGTGATCTCGATGGGCGCGTCGAATGTATTAGTAGCCATTGCAGTTCTCTTATAAAAGTTTTCGCTTCTCTGAGCAGAGAATTTCAACCAAGCAGTTTAGTAACCCGCGATCTGATTATTAGCCACTATAGTTTCCGGCGGCGGATACGCTGAGAGCAGCGCTTCTTCGCCATCAATGAATTGCCGCTGCCACATTTCAAAGTTAACGAGCGCCCAGAGTCGCTCCGTGTGGTTCTCCCCCGCTTGATGGCGGGCGACGAGGCGGCGCACGTAATGCTGATCGAACAAGCCGCGACTCGCCGCCCGCGCGCCCAACACGTATTCATCTATGACGTGGCGGTACGGCCCGCGAAACCACGCGCCGACCGGGACGGGGAAGCCCATTTTCTTGCGCGACAGAATCGGTTCAGGCAGCACGTGCTTCATGCTCTGCCGCAGGATATATTTAGTCGTCCACCCGCGCCTTATCTTCAGGCGTTCGGGCAGGCGGGCGGTGTACTCGACGAGTTTGTGATCGAGGAATGGCACGCGGCTCTCGATGGACGCCGCCATGCTCATCTGATCCTGCTTCATCAGCAACTCGTGCAGGTACGTCTTCACATCGGCGTAGAGCATCCGGTTGAGCAGCGAACCGGCGTCGGTCGAGTCGAAGTAGCGGCGCATGTCTGCGTAAGGCGCGATAGGGCCGACGCGCTCCTTCGTCTCTGCTGTCAACAACTCTTGCTGCATCGCGCGCGTGAAGACGGCGAAGTTGTCGAAGTAGAGACTCTCGATGTCCGGCTCAAGGCAGAGGAACGTGCGCGACAATTTGTGCCGCGCCCGCGAGTCAACCGGCAGACTTTCAATCCGGCGGCTGACCGCGCGGCGCAAAGATGTGCTCGTCAAATTGTGATAGTGCGGGCCGAGCGCCATGTTGTAGATCGTCTTGTAGTAACGCTCGTAGCCACCGAGCATTTCATCGCTGCCCTCGCCCGTCAGCACGACCTTGACGTGGCGGGCCGCAAGTTGCGAGACGAAGTAAAGCGCGACGCTCGAAGGGTGCGCGAGCGGTTCGTCCTCGTGCCAGACGAGTTTCGGCAGCGCGGCGAAGAACTGTTCGGGGCTGACGATGATCTCATGATGATCGGTCTTGAAGGCCCGCGCCACCAACCGCGCGTACTCAAGCTCATTGGCTTCGCGCTCCTTGAATGCAACCGAGAATGTCTTGACGGGCGCGTCAACCATGCCGCTCATCACGGCGGCGATGGCCGAGGAATCGATCCCGCCCGACAGAAACATGCCAAGCGGCACGTCGGCCATCAGGCGCAGCCGAACGGACGTGCGAAAGAGCTCGTCCCACTCGGCGATGTAATCAGCGTCGCTCCGGCGATCATTTTGCCCGTTCGCCTCTGCGTCCGTGTAGCGCAAGTCCCAATACTTTTCGATCCGCACCTGCCCGTCGCGCCAAAGCAGATGATGGCCGGGCAACAGCCGTTTGACGCCCGCGAAGAGCGTCTCTGCGGCGGATGTGCCATGGTTCGCGAGGTAATCAGGCAACGCGCCGAAGTTAATCTCCGGTGTGATGGCGTGCGCCGCGAACAACGCCTTGATCTCCGATGCGAAGTAGAGCGAGCCGTCCGGTGCGTGGACGTAGTAGAGGGGCTTGACGCCCAGACGGTCGCGCGCGATGAATAACTCGCGCCGCCGCTCGTCCCAGATCGCGAACGCGAACATCCCGCGCAAACGTTCGACCGCGCGTGCGCCCTCTTCCTCGTAGAGGTGCAGAATCGTCTCCGTGTCGCAGTGCGTTTGATAGACATGGCCGCGCGCCTCGAGCTCAGCGCGAAAGTCGGCGTGGTTGTATATCTCGCCGTTGTAAACGATGTGCAGCGTGCCGTCCTCATTCGTCATCGGCTGATGGCCGCCCGCGACATCAACGATGCTCAAGCGCCGATGGCCGAGGCCGATCTGCGCGCCGACGTAGCTGCCGTGATCGTCCGGCCCGCGATGTCTGATCACGTCGCGCATCCGTTCGAGCGTGCGCACGTCCACGCGCCCCGCCCCCGCCGCTAAAGCTATGCCATTAATACCGCACATAAAAAATTTTCAGTCGCCCCGCACCGACGTTGCGCCGGTCAACTCGAGCTCAGCCCGCCCCGCCGCCACAAGCGGGCGCGGCGGCCCGTCATTCAATCTTACGCGCCGCGCCCCGCCCAACGCGATGAATAAATCAGCGCCCGCGTCACTTTCAACATACCACTCTTCGCCCACGCGCCGCGCGACGATACGGCTGACGCGCGCCGACGCACGCACAACCTCCTGCCCGTCCATCTGCAAGAAACTCCCGTCAAGCAAAATAAGCTCGACGGGCGCTGTCGCATCCACGCGCGCGAAACGTGCCCACGCCCAAGCGAAGTCCGTTGCGCAGCGCGCAAACTCGACCACATCGCCGTCTTTAATCGCCGCGCAGTCGCGCCAACCGTCCACTTCTAACTCGAACGCGCGCCCGCCCGTCGCTGCTATCGTACGCGCCCGCGTATGCCCCGATTGCGCGGCGCGTGGGATCAATAGTGTAACGAACTCCTGCGTGCCCACGCCTGTCGCCGAATATGTGCAGACCTGCGCGGGCGTGCGCGTCGCATAGCACGAAGATACCCAGTCTCCCGCGCAATTCCAACTGCCCGCGCCACCAAAGGTGAGCACATCGCAACTTGGCTGTCCGGCGGGCGCGGTGCGCACTATCGTCCCCTCTTCATCAGTCGCAAGCGCAGGCTCCGCTCCCGGCGCGTAATGGAAATGGAGTTGATAGACGTGTGCGCCCGCCGTCGCCACGCGGTCGCGCACGATCCAGTAATCGCCCTTGAGGAAGAGCAAGCTGCGCGCGTGCGTTGCAGGCGACGCGAGCCGCGCGTAGCCGTCATGCTCGCCCGCGAAAAAATCGTAGCGCGGATAACTTTCCCACTTGTGCGCAGTCGCCTGCGCAGTCTGTGTCCAACTGAAGGGGCCGGCCGGCACGGACGACGATTGCCCGTCAATGGTCAGCGTGTTATGCGCCGCGGTCGAACGAAAATGGTCGCGCAATTCCCGCGCACCGGTGTAAGTGTAAGTGCCGGGATCGACGAGCAGCGTGCGCCCGCGTGCTGCCACGTCAAACGAAAGTACATCCGCGTGTGCGTGCGCGCCGAGGTCTCCGTGCGGCCCGCAGTCAAGCATCATGTAATTCGCAGCGCGCGTCCACCCATCGCGCATCACGTAATAGCCGCCGTCCGTGAACGCGCGCGAACCTTGCGCCGGAGTTTTGGCCGCCAGTTCATAGAAGCGTTGGAGGCCGGTGCGCCCCGTAAGCCACAAGGTCTCTTCCGCCGCTTCACCCGCCACAAACTTGTAATCGCCGCGCCCGATGAGGGCCGCGCCCGTTGAGAGCGTCGCGCGAAAGTCATCGGCCGCGCCGTCGTCGAGCAGCGCGAGCCGCCCGCCGTCGTCGTCGCCGAAGAGCGGAGTAGTACCGTCCGGGCGCGTCGCATGCATCAGGAAGTCGAGCAGCGCGATCAGCTTGCTGCGCAGTTGTGGATCGGGCGGCGCGTCGTTAGCTTCAGAGAGGGCAGCCAAGTGCAGATAAAAGTCCGCGGTGTATCGTTGATAGTAAGTTGACTGCTCGAAGTAAACACCGTCCGGTCTAATCTGCCGCTCAAGTTGTGCGCGCAGGATGCGCTCACCGGTTGCGCGCCAGCGTTGTCCCGCGCGGAATTCGGGGAACAGTGTGCCGACGTAATAGAGACCGAGTGCCTCGCCGGTCAGGTGCGTGTTCGGGCTGAAGTAGGTTGAGAGATAGGTTTCGAGATGGCGCGCGTGCAGGTAGATGAATTTCAAGAGCCGCGTGAAGAACTGCGGCGTGAGGTGCGGTGAATCCCGAAAGAAGTAGAGCGCCCAGAGCCATGAGATGAGCCGGAATGAGACTTCCAGACTGCTCGCCCAGTTGATGCCAAGCTTCGGCGGGTTATGCTCCATCCAATCGCTTGCGTGCGCGACGAAGGTCGCGGCGAACTCTTCGTCGCCGGTGTACCAGTAAGCGCGCCCG
The DNA here is from genome assembly GCA_031359515.1 of Acidobacteriota bacterium. GTDB lineage: Bacteria > Acidobacteriota > Blastocatellia > Pyrinomonadales > Pyrinomonadaceae > QHXQ01. The sequence continues at coordinate 10,727 of JANMAD010000486.1, forward strand.
AGCGTCTGAAAATATTGTTGCCGATTCAACTCCCACGTCACCTTTTTATCGCCGGCGGCTTCAGGATCGAGATAATTGATGCGACTCCAGTGAGAGAGCGGCGCGCTTTTGCCTGCGACGGGTTCGAGTTGCCAGTTGATGGGCGAGCCGAAACTGAGATCGGTCAAGCCGAGCAGAGCGAACCGGCCGCTGACGATCTTGCGTGCGCGTGCGAGCAAGATGGTTTCGTTGCGGGGCGCGAAGCGTTGGCGCAGTTCCGCGCGCGTCGCGGCCGGCTCGGCGAACGCGGCGAAGAAGTGCGGCGCAGTGCGTGTGTGGAAGTGCGCGAGCAGAGTTTCGGCGGAGAGCGCGCCGCTGGGCATGCGTGCGGGGTTGAACCGGCGGAAGAATGCAGCGTCGGCAGGCACGCGCGTCAGCGGCGACAGCCCGCTGCGCTCAGCCAGCGCGGACGCCGCTTGCAGCCCGCGCACGCGCAGTTCCGCAAGGCTGCGCCCTTTCAACTTCCCCAGTTTTTTTAGTATAGCTGTCATCAACCGTGCTCTTCTCTTACACCGCTTCGACCCGTTCAACCTGCAATTCCTGCGGCGGCACAGACTCTCTTGCCAGCGCCGCGAGCGCCGCCTGCCGTGCGGGATCGTCCTCGCGATTCTGGTAGAAGATTAGATCAAACGATCCCTTGCGTGAGATGACGCGCGCCGGATTGCCGACGGCGACGCCGCGCGGCGGCACCGAGCGCGTGACGATTGCGCCCGCCCCGATCACTGCGTCATCGCCGACGACCACGGGGCCGATAATTACTGCGCCGGGGCCGATGTAGACGCGGTCGCCGATCACCGGCGATTCGACGAGCGTCTTAGTCCCGCCGCCGCCGTGCCCGATGGTGACGCCTTGCGTCAGCGTGCAATGGCGACCGATGCGCACGCCCGGCCCGACCACGATGTAGCCGGAATGCGGGATGAGGAGACCCGGCCCGATCTCCGCGCCGGCCGGCAACTCGATCTGCGTCGCGACATCGAGCCAGACGTTGCCGACGACGATGAGGCGTTGCAACAGGAGGCGCGCAAACTTCGACATGGGCGCGGTGTAAACCCAACGCGCGAAGCGGTGGCCGACAATCGCCCAGACACGCGGGTAGAAGAGCATGGCGCGCAGTTGTTCGCGCCCGCCCGCGCCATAGCGGTTTAGGTCTTCGCGTATGTGCTCGAACATCAGAGCTTCGTTATCCCGTCGTTGATTGTGCTATCGCCCACAGTTTAAAAGTCAGTCCTTAACCGTCAGTGCGCGGGCCGCTTGTCTTGCCTCGCTTGTCTGCGTCGCCAGCGCGACCCGCGGTGCCGGTGTCCGCGCAAGCTCGCGATAAAGCGTCAACCACTCTTCGCGCACCGCCGCCCAACTGAACTTACGACATTCGGCGTGCGCGTTCGTTGTCAAACGTGTCGCCAACTCCTGATCCGCTAACAAGCCTAAAGCTGCTTGCGCCAACGCCGTGTGATCGTCGCAAGCAACCATCAAACCTGTCTCGCCGGCGCGGACGATGTAGGGGATGCCACCCGCGTCCGTCGTCACGACCGGCAGCCCGGCGGCGTAAGCCTCGATGATCGAGCCGGGCATGTTGTCTATGTTCGGGCTGTTCAAATAAATGTCCGCCGCGTCGTACCACTCGTGCATGCGCGCCTGCTCGATGCGCCCGACAAAGTCCACGTTGTGCAAGCGCAATTCGCGCGCGAGTTGTTCGAGCGCATTGCGCTGGCTGCCGTCGCCGACCACAACGAGACGCGCGTCCGCATGCTGCGCTTGTATCAGCGCGAACGCGCGCAACGTGCAGGCGACGTTATAGAGCGGCTCGTGATTGCGGTTCGAGAGAAAGACGGGGCGCAATGGTCGCCGCGCACGAAAGCGGAAGCGCTCAGTCGCCACGAAGTTGAAGATCGAGCGCGCACTGATCCCGAAGCGCGCGAACACGTCCACGAGATAGCCGGACGGCGCAACCACGGCATCGGTCAAGCGAAACGTCGGCAGGGCCGTGCGCCGCCAGCGCGCGAGATGATCGGCGGCTTCGCCGCTGCGATAGTTGAGCAGCACCCTTTTGCCGAATAGTTTGCCGATTAAGATCGCAGGCGTCGGCGCAAGCACGAATGAGAAATAGGAGGCGGAAAAAATGTGTAGCACATCGCAGGCAGATACGCGCCGGAGCAAAGAAACGCAGTAAGCGATCTCGGTTAAGATCGTGCGGACGTATTTAATGTCTTGCAAGCGACCGAGCAGCCCCGGCAGACGCGGGTTGATGGGCAGAAAATCTACAACCAAACCGGACTCGCGGCGCAACTCCGCGAGCAACCGCGCTGCCTGCACTGCCTGACCGCCCAGAATGCCAAGCGATGGCGCAACCATCAGCACACGCACCGGCCGCGCCGCGCCGTCGTGCGCCCGCGTGCTCATCGCTTCACTCTGTTGCTCTTGCGCCTGCATGCTCTCTCGTTGCGCTCGCTTAGTTAAATGCTAAATCAAACCACGAAAGATTGGGACAATGTGAAAAGCTATCCACGAAACCACACGAACCAATACGAAGCAAACCACACGACATTTCGTGTGTTTGCGTGTGCTTTTGTGGGTAAATCTTTTTCGCTCTTTGTGCCATGCCGCTGTGCTTCGATTTAGTGCCCGCCGGTCTGCTTCGCTAACTACCCCGCTGACCTTACATCCGGCTTAACTGCCTTCCGTGCTTCGACGGCGACATCACTGACGCGCCGCTCAGTTTCATCTTGCCTTGCATTGAGCAACCGCCCGTACAACTGTTCCGTCCGCTCAAGCTGTGCCGCGCACGAGAACATTTGCTGCACGCGCTCGTGCCCGCGCCGGCCCATTGCCCGCGCGCGGTCAGGGTCTTGGAGGAACGCAATGATGTGCGCGGCCATGGCCGCGTCATCGCCGGGCGCGACGATGTAGCCGGTCTCGCCGTCGGCAACGGCCTCGCGTGCGCCGCCGATGTCAGTGGCCACGACAGGCCGCGCCGACGCCATGTACTCGATGATCGAATTCGAGAACCCCTCGACACCGCGCGAGCTAAGCACGCACACGTCGGAGACGTTGAGCAACTCCGATACTTGCGCGCAACGCCCCGTGAAGAACGTGTCGCGCTCAAGGCCCAACTCGGCAGCGTAAGCGCGCGTCTGCGCTAACAGTTCGCCCTCGCCCGCGAGGACGAACGCGGCGTCCGGCACAACATCGCGCACGCGCTTGGCTGCACGCAAGAACGTCGCTTGATCTTTCAGCGCGTGGCGCATGTTGGCGACGATTGTGACGAACCGCCGCGCGCGATCTTGCGGCAACTGGAATAGCTCAAGCGCTTGTACGCGTGTGAGGCGTGCCTGCGGCGCAACGCGCGCCACGTCCATGCCGTTGTAGATCGTCACGACCTTGCGCGCCGGCACGCCCGCCGCGATCAACTCTTGCCGCACCGCTTCGGCGTTGGCCACAATCGCGTGCGCGAATTTGTACGCGCGTCGCTCGACCCACGCTTGCGCCGCTGTCTTCGTGCCCGCAGTCTCGCGCCGCGCGCCGATACGCACGGGCACGCGCGCGAGCGCGGCGGCTGTCAGGCCGAAGATGTTCGTGTAGAAATCGAAGGTCTGCACCACGTCGATCTTGTGTGCGCGCAGGTAGCGGGCGCAACGGCGCAGTTGCGCGAGCATGTTGCGGTCGTAGAAACTCGTGAGTGGGAAGGCGGGGATGTCATGGAAACCTAACGCCTCTACTTCGCCGCGCAGCACGCCGGTCGGTTTAAGACAAGCGAGGTGGACGCGATAACGACCGGACTCGTGCAGCAAGCGCGTCAGTTGCACGGCCTGCCGCTCGCTGCCGCCTTGATCGAAGCTGCCGGTGAAGATGAGTACGTTCGGTTTCATCGTCAAATTAAAACGCTCAGACCAATGCGCCATCAGCGTGGACGTGCGCCTGCGCGCTGGCCGCAGACGAAATTTCGGCTGCGCCGCTTGCTTCGGTTTGCTCGTGCCGCAGCCACGTTTCGAGCACGAAGATGTACCAGAGTTGATTCGGCACGAAGCCGCGCGCCGCCGTGCGCGCGAGCAGTTCACGCGCCGCGCCTGCGCGCAGCCAACCGCGTTGCTCGACCAATGAATCGGTCAACAACTCTTCGAGTCGCGCACGCCAACGCCCCGCCAGCCAACGCTGCACGGGCACGCCGAAGCCGCGTTTGCGCCCGCGCGCCACACGCTCGCCCAAGTGTCGCCGCGCCAACTCGCGCAGGATCGCTTTCAACTGCCCGCCGCGCAGACGCACGTCGTAAGGCAAGCGCGCGGCGTATTCCCACAATGCTTGATCGAGGAACGGCGAGCGCGCTTCAAGCGCATAGTGCATCGTCGCGCCGTCAACCTTCGGCAAGTATTCGCCGACGAAGCGCGTGCGGCGATCATATGCAAGGAAGTCTGTCAGCGCTTGCCGCGCCGAAGCGGGCGACAGAGGGATCAGGCGTTGCGCCACGGTCGCGTCACGCAAACGCTCGCCAAGCAAACCGTGTCGTTGATAGACGGGTAGGCCGTCGTGCGCGTTTGCGATTGCGCCGAGTCCGCCGGTCGCGTAGTTGAGCAACGAAGCGGCGCGGCGCAAAGGGCCGACGCGCGGGAGGTGTCGCCCGTTGGCGAGCCACACACGCGCGCCGCTCGCGGGCAGGCGACGCGCGAGCCGTTGGGCTAAATAGAAATGTTTATGCTCCGGGTAGCCGAGAAACACGTCGTCGCCGCCGTCGCCCGTGAGCAGCACCGTCGCTTCGCCCGCAACGGCGCGCGAGACGCGCAACATGCCGAGCGCGGACGCGCAGGCGAACGGTTCAGCGTAAGCTGTGACCTGTTCCTCAACCGACGGCGCATCATCGGCCGACAATTCAAGCACCCGATGCTTGATGCCGAGTGCGGCGGCTGTTGCGCGTGCGTCGTCGGTTTCATCCCACGCATCGCCGGGCGTGCCGATAGTGTACGCCGTCACGTCGCCGCCGAGTTGCGCAATCGCCCAGCAGACGAGGCTCGAATCCACGCCGCCGCTCAAAAGTGCGCCGACCGGCACGTCCGCAAACAGACGCGCTTCGACCGCACGCAGGAATAATCGTTCCGTCTCTTCAACCGCTTCAGCGAATGACGGCGTGGCAGTTTGTTCAATGACGGGCGGAGTCCAGTACGTGCGCGTCTGTGCGCCGGTAGCGGCCGACCATTCGACGATTGCGCCGGCCGGCACTTTCGTCGCGCCCTGATAGATCACACGCTCGTCGGGCACGTAACCGAATTCGAGATAATCAACCACCGCCTGCTCATCGAGTTCGCCGACAAAATTGGCGCGACGGAGCGCACGCACGGTCGAAGCGAACGCGATCCGTTTGTCCGCGCCCAGCGCATAGATGAGCGGCTTGACGCCGAGCCGGTCGCGCACGAGGAAGAGTTTTTGCGCCTCCTCGTCCCACAGACCGAAGGCGAACATCCCGCGCAGACGCGCGACCAATTCATCAATGCCCCACGCGCGATAACCTTGAATGAGAACTTCCGTGTCGGTCTGACTGTGAAAATTATACCCGCGCGCGGCAAGCTCAGCGCGCAACTCGCGGAAGTTATAGATCGCGCCGTTGAAGGTCACGCCGATGCGCTGGTCGGCCGCGAGCATCGGCTGACGGCCCGCCGCGCTCAGATCGAAAATCGCCAAGCGCCGATGACCGAGGACGCACGCGGGCCATGCCTCCAATCCTTCACCGTCGGGGCCGCGCCGCGCGAGCGCGCACGTCATCAGACCCACCGCGTCCTGCGCCGCGCGCTGATCGTCAAAGCCTGCGATACCTGCGATGCCGCACATAAGATCGTCTCAGTCGGGTAAACCAACCGCGAGCGGCGCGGCATTGACCGGCAACGCTTGCGCGTGTGTGTCGCTGTCAACAAAGGCGCGCTGCCAGAGTTCGAGCATGAACAAGGCCCAGAGCGCGGTGGCGTGATCGCGCCGCCCGCGCTCGTGCTCGGCTAAGAGTTGCCGCACGTAGCGCGGCTCGACGTAGCCGCGTCCTTCGGCGCGCGTGTCCGTCAACGTGTCGTGCATCTGTGCGCGCAGTTGCTCGTTGATCCATTGTTGCAGCGGCATGCCGAAGCCTTGCTTCTCGCGGTGCAGGATTTCGGCGGGCACGAGATCGGCGACGGCGCGCTTCAAGATGTGCTTCGTCTCGCCGTTGCGCAGTTTGAGCGCGGCGGGGATTTGCACGACGTACTCGATCAGCTTGTGATCGAGCAACGGCGCGCGGGCTTCAAGCGAGACGGCCATCGTCATGCGATCAACTTTGGTCAGGATGTCGCCGGGCAAGTAAGTCTTGCTGTCGAGATAGAGCAAGGTGTCGAGTGGCGCGCCGGTCTTGACGCGCTTTGCGTAGTTGTGAAAGCGCGTGACGGCGAGACCCGGCTCGCGCAGTTGCGCACGAAAGTCGGGCGCGTAGAGCGCGGCGCGATTGAGCGCGGTGAAGACCGAGACGCTGTCGAGATAACGATCAACGGGATCGAGCGCGACGTTGTTGAGATAGTTGCGCCCCCACGCGCCGTGCGGCAGACGCTGACTCAAGGGCTGCATCACGCCCTGCCGCACGGCGCGCGGCAGACGCGCAAAGGCTTGCCGGTTTTGATCCGTGACGTAGCGCGTGTAGCCAGCGAAGAGTTCATCCCCACCGTCGCCGGAGAGCGCGACGGTGACGTGCGCGCGGGCGAGTTTGGCCACCATGTAGGTCGGGATGGCGGACGGATCGGCGAACGGCTCGTCGAAGTGCCAGACGAGATCGCCGACGACCTGACAGATGTCCGGCGTGACGACGAACTCGTGATGCTCCGTGCCGAAATGTTTGGCCGCGACGCGCGCGTATTTCAGTTCGTCAAAGCTGTCTTCGTTGAAGCCGATGGAGAAAGTCTTGACGGGGCCGCTCGCATGCCGCGCCATCAAGCCGACGATGGTGGAAGAATCAACGCCGCCGGAGAGGAACGCGCCGAGCGGCACTTCCGCGACGAGCCGGATGCGGACTGCTTCATCGAGCAGAGCGCGCAGTTGCGTCACACATTCCTGCTCGTCGCGCGGCGGCGCATCGGCAGTGGCAAGCGGCTCGTAACGAAAGTCCCAGTATTGCGTCATGGCCACGCGCCCCTCGGCGGTGAAGTGCAGGATGTGCCCGGGCGGAAGTTTCTGTATGCCGCGAAAAATGCAGAACGGATCGGGCACGTAGCCGAAGGTGAGATAGGCGTCAATCGCCTCCGGGCTAATCGCGCGCTCAATCTCCGGATGCTGCAAGAGCGACTTCAACTCGGAGCCGAAGACAAGCGAACCGCCGCGCGTGAGCGCATAGTAAAGCGGCTTCTTGCCGACGCGGTCGCGCGCAAGCAATAGTTCGCGCTTCCGTTGATCCCAGATGGCGAAGGCGAACATGCCGCGCAAATGCTCCACACATGCGCTGCCATACTCTTCGTAGGCGTGGACGATAGTTTCCGTGTCCGAATGTGTGTGAAAGCGGTGGCCGCGCGCTTCGAGTTCGTGTTTCAACTCCTGGAAGTTATAAATCTCGCCGTTGAAGACAATGGAGATCTCACTGTCGCAGCCCGACAGCGGTTGCTGGCCACCGGCGACATCAATGATGGCGAGGCGGCGCATGCCGAGCGCCGCGCCCTCCGCCGTCAGCATCGTGCCCTGATCGTCCGGCCCGCGATGTGCGATCACATGGCACATGCGCTCAAGCACGGCGGCGCGCTCCGCGCGCGGCGGCGCATCGTGTCGGCTGACGAATCCGGCAATGCCGCACACCTCTTTAATTTACCTCTGACGGGCGGCGCGGAAAGCGCGCGAATTGTCGCCGCATCATCCCGCGCTCTTCGGGCGTCCAGAGACCCAGCGCGAAGACGGCGATGGCATAGACGAGACCATAAGCGACGCCGCACACGACGAGCACCGCGAACGGGCCGCGGTCGAGTACGGCGTGCCTGACGGCGAACGCCACCAAGCCGGCGGCGAGCGCCGCGATGGCTATTTTCCCGACATCCTTCAACAACACCGCGTCGTGCCGCGTCACGCCCAGTGCCTTCATCATGCGGCGCGTTGACAGACCACGCTCCACGATGTTCGCTCCTACAACCAAAGCGATGACGCCGACGAGGCCCAGCCGCGCCGTGCCGAACCATAACGCGATGAAGATCAGCACAAAGGTGGTCATCTTCACCCGTAGCAGGAAGAAACGGTGCTCAGGATAGGCGCGGATCACGGGGTCGAAGACGACGGCGTAGACGGGGATCAGCGTCAGGTTGACGGCAAGGATGGGCCAGCTCGCGAGGTACGCGGGCGTGAACAGGAAAGACAAGAACTCGCGCCCGACGATCATCATCAAGACGTAAATCGGGAAGAAGATCGCCGCAAGCTTCCGGATCACGCGCGCCGTCAAGAGAATGATCTCGCGCCGCTCGCCCTGCTTTTGCAGCAGACTCACGCGCGGGATCATGACCGAGCCGACCGACTCGCCGAGGATGGCGATGAGCGGCAATTCAAAACATCCGATGGAGTAGAAGGCGAAAGTCGCCGGCCCGAAATGGTTCGAGACGAAATAGTTGTGCATGTCGTTCTGCAACGCGAACAGCACGCCGGAGAAACCGAGCGGCAGCGAGTAGGCGAGTTGCGTGCGCATCTGCCCCCAGTTGAAGCCGCGCCAGAAGCGCGGGAAGCGCGAGCGCAGATAGGCGAGCAGAATAATCGTTTGCAGTATGCCCTGAATCAACGCCGCGAAGATGAGCGCGCGAACCGTGCCGAAGATGACGGCCGCGCCGACGAGCAACAACGTCTTCGTCAATTGCGCCGCGATGATGAAGAGCGTCGCCAGCACCGTCTCTTGATGCGCGACCGCGACTGTCTCCAAAAAGAGCGAGGTCATCCAGAACAAGATAACCAAGCCGATCAGGGGGGCGAAGGGCGCGATCTCAGGACTGTTGAAGAGGCGCACGAGCAGCGTCGGGCTGAGCGACAGCGCGAGACAGGCTGCGCCGCCGAGCGTAGCGTTGAAAATGAGGATGTTGAAGACGATCTGCCCCTGCCGCTCGCGTTCGCGCTCGCGGGGCAGAAAGTAGTAGGCGCTCATCGCGAAGCCGAGCGGCAGCACCGAGAGTGACGTGCCGACAACGAGGAAGACCTGCTTGTAGAAGCCGAACTCGAACTGACTGAGCCGGCGCACCAGCAGCAGCGGCAGCACGAAGCCGAAGGCAAACGCCAGCGTCTTCGCCGTCACCAACCAGAACGCGCGAATCGAGAGTGAGCTGACTTTCTTTTCTATCACTTCACTCATATCAAACTTCTTTTGGCTCACCGAGACGCGCCACACGACGTACCTTCCGTCCCATCTGTGCGGCAAACACATGCGGGTGGCGGCGCAGGAGCGTGCATGCGCTGAGCGCTGAGCGCCCCCAGCGACGGGCGTGCGCATGCGCCCGCATCTGTGCGACGAGTTGTTCGCTGGCGAAGACCTGCTCGTAATATTTTATCCCGCGCAGGCACGCCGCTTCGTAACGCTCGTCTCCCTGCACCTGAGCCAACTGCGCACGTAGCACGGCAGAGATGTACTGCCACATCTTCTCCAGCTTGAGCGAGTAGTTCGCCCCGTGCTGGCGATACTCGACCACCGCCTCCTCATAGCAGAGGATGGGGAACGCATGCGCGACGCGCAAATAGAGATCGTAGTCGCCCGAATGGTTGAACTTGGTGTCGAAGCCCTTGACCGTCTCGAACACCGCGCGGCGGAACATGACGGATGCAGGACAACCGATAAAATTGGCGCACAGCAACTCGTAGTAGTGATCGCGCTCGACGCGGCGGCGCTCCTCAAGCGTCGGCCTACGCTTGCCCTCGCCGTCAATGTAAACGTGGCGACCCGTGACAAACCCGCATTCGGGGTGCGCCTTCAGAAGCGTCACGCCCCGCTCGAAGGCGTGCGGCAGGAAGCGGTCGTCGGCGTCAATGAAGACCTGAAATTCGCCTTGGCTATGACTGAGACCCGTGTTGCGCGCTGCTGACACGTCCTGGTTCTTCTGCCAGACGTAATTGACCTGCGGGTAGCGCGCGACGACCTCCCGCGGATTGTCTTGCGACTCATCATCCACGACCGTGATCTCGTAATGCGGATAGGTCTGCGCCAGCACGCTCTCGATGGCTTCCGCCAGAAAGCGTGCCTGGTTGTAGCAGGTGATAACCACCGAGACGAGACCGGGCTTTGTCATTTCAGCACTCGCGTCCATTCCAACTCACAAAACTTCTTGCGCCTGTTTTTGCGGCGCGTCCGGCGCGCCCGCGTATTGCGCGATGCAGGCGTATTGTAAATAGCGCATCTCATTCAGCGCATTAAGTAATAGACGGTTGATGAGGCCAAACTTCCACGGGAGCTTTGCGCCGTTGATGCCCTCCAAGCGCTGCACCGTATAACCCACCCCCTCGAACATCTCACGGATAGATGTTTTGGTAAAGAAACGCAAGTGAGTCTGATCCAGGATACCCGCGCTTTGATAGCGCCATTCGCCCCTAAAATAAACGTCATTCATTACCTGATGGTGGCGGACGTTAGGGATCGAGGCGATCACGTGCCCGCCCGGTCGAAGGTGCGGCTGGATATCGCGCAGGTGCTGCCACGGGTCGCGCAGGTGCTCAAGGATGTCGTTGTAAATAACGCAATCGAAGTAGCCAACTGGCAGAGGCAGACTGCCGGTTTCCACATTCGCCACGAGTACCTTATCTAACCGCTGCGCGGCGACCTCTGCGGCCGGCGGAAAAATTTCGATCCCCCACACCTCGCAATTTCTTTGCGCCTTGAGGGCGCTGCCGAATTTACCGCTGGCGCACCCCACCTCAAGCACACGCTCAACGCCAACGGGCACGAAATCGAACATGACCTGACGGTCCTGCTCGTAATAACCATTTAAGTCGGGCGCGCTGGTAGCCGTCATTTCCGCACTGGCATCCTTCCAATCCATACTTAAACTTTCCGCGCTTGTCTTTTCCATAGTTTGTCCTCGCGTGCCTCAATATTTGGTGCTGGTTCTTAAAATGAAGCGGTCACGTAGGTTGTAAGCGCTCATCAGCAGTCGCGGCGCATGCCGCATCAACTGGAGCGTCAAGGTCAGCTTACGGTTATTATAATAGGTGTTAGCTGCATTGAGCTTTTCAATCGCGCTTGATGCGTCGCCGCGAAAGAATGCGCGCTTCCCTTCGTGCAAGCTGAGCATCGCGCGTACATGCGTGCATTGCTGCTGTACCGTCTCGCGCTCCGCAGGCGTGAGCGCCATCGTCTGCGCCACTTTGTTGAGCACCTGCAAATAGTGGGTACACATCCAGACGGGGTCGGACGAGAGGCTACCAGCGCGGCGGCGATAACGCGCCAGCGGCTGCCGGTGGTAAGAGATGCGCCCGCCCGCCTTAAGAATACGCAGCCAGAGATCAAAGTCCTCAGAGCTGCGCAAAGTCTCGTCAAAGAGTCCGGCGCGGAGAACCGTCTCACGACGCACTGTGGCACAGACCAGCACATTACATTCCTGTGTGATGACCCGCTCGAACGTGATCTCTCCATCTGTAGGACAAACATCCATCAGTGTGCGGCCCGCGTCCGGCGCGTCGCCGAAGATGAGCGCGTTCGAGTAGAGCACATCAAGCGTCGGCTCGTTGCGCATTGCCGCCACCTGCACGGCGAGGTAGTTCGGTTCCCACAGGTCGTCGGGGTCCAAGAGCGCGACGAACTCGCCGCGCGCGGCGCGGATGGCGGTGTTGCGCGCTCCGCTTAAACCGCGATTCTCCTGCTTGATGTAAACAATGCGCTGACGATAAGGCGCGAGGACGCGTTCCAACTCATCTGTATCCGGCGAGCCGTCGTTGACGACTATGATTTCATAATCGGCAAACGTCTGCGCGAGCACGGAATCAATAGCAGCGCCGATGTACTCCGCGACCTGATAGGCTGGCATGATCACGCTGACGGTGGGCGCAGGTGCGCTGCCGTGCGGAGTTCGCCGGGCCATCGTCTCATTTGCCTGCACGTCTGCTCTTTCGTTCATCGCTGCACTGGTCATTCCTCGAAAGCTCCTAACACGGTCAGGCTGCGCACGGCCAACTCTTCGGGCGGGATGTGCTGAAACTGCGCGGCCAGCGGGAAGCCGTTGCGCAGTTCGAGCAACGACGGCTCGTCAAGCGTCTGCGCTTGCCTGAGTATCTGGACACCGCACCGCGCGAACAGTGCGCGCAACTCAAACGCGCGGAGACGGTTGTGGTACATAAACTTGTTGCCGGCAAGGCGCTGCCATTGGCGTTCGTCGAACTTGAGGAAGTTGGCCGCGGTGATCGATTGATCATCGTGTGCGAAATGATCAGACGGATCGATGATGTGGAGCAATAGTCCGCCGGCTACCAGCAACCGCCGCGCTTCGGCCAGAATCAGGGCAAGCGAGTCAGCCGGGATGTGCTCGAAGACCGCGTGCGACAGATGGAAGTCGAAGCTGTGCGCGGCGAAGGGTAGCTGCGCGGCATCATGGCGACCGAGATACTCGACGTTCATCAATTGCAAGAGACCCGCCATATCGCCCGTGTGCGCGACGAGTTGCGCATAGCGTGTCTGGAAGTCCGGCGTCTCGCCGCGCGGCCCGAATAGTTGACGAATCTCGTCCTTGTGCTGGCAGACGTACTGCACGGACTCGGCGACGAGCTCGGGTTCAAGATAAGGATTGAGATCGACGGTCACAACCTGCCCCGCGCCGCAGAGCCAGAGCGCAGTCGGGATGTTGATCATGCGCCCGGTGCCGACTTCGAGGAAGCGCTTGCCCGCGATGCGCGCTCCTGCTGCTTCAAGCCACTCCACCATGCTCAGCGCCGCTTTGAAGTCGCCACGCGGATCAATCGAGCCGCGCCGCAAATTGCCGAAGTTGCGCTGGAGCGTGTAGTAAATGGCGTTCGACCGCGGCAGCGCGGCCACCACATTCTGAATCATCGCTTTGCGTTGCCAGTTCATCGCCGCGCTCACCTCGCCCCGCTCCGGCGCGCACGTCGCGGCGCAAGTCCTACAATGAACCCCGTGCCCCAGCATAAGTGGATGGCGGTAAAGCTCAAGAAAATGGGGCCGAGCAGATTGAAAGCGCCGCCGCGCCGGGCGAGTTGTGCGGCACAGAAGAGTGCGAGCGCCGAGTAGGCAACGATGATGGCCAACAACAGCCAGACGAACGGAGACCACGCCAGACTGAACGCGCCGGACGCGACGAGCGCAGCGACGAAGCCCGGCGCGACGAGGTGACGCAGTTTGATTGAGCGCGGATGCAGTTTCACCATCTGCGCCTTCCAATAGCCGTAGCGAAAATACTGGCGGCTCAATTCCTTGAGCGTCGGGCGCGCGAAATACTGACAGTGCGCGGCCGTATCGAGCAGCACTTGCCCGCCGCGCGTCCGCACCCGGTAGTTAAAATCATAGTCTTCATTCGCGAACAACTTCTCATTAAAGCCGCCAAGTTCCTGCCAGAGAATCTTGTGGAACGCGCCGAATGGCACAGTGTCAACGAATTGCGGTTCGGCGAGTGCGGGCGCGCGGTATTTAGCATCGCCGATGCCGAACGGATGCGCCACCGCCAGCGCGATAGCACGCGCCATGAGCGTCTCAGCCCCTGCGCTAATGCGCCACGGCATTCCCACGACGGCTGCGTCTGCCTCGCTTAGCAGTTCGACACAGCGGCGTACGTAATTCGGCGATGGGATTGAGTGTGCGTCCATACGCACGATAATCTCGCCGCGCGCATGTGCAATACCGAGATTGAGACCTATCGGAATATGGCGGGCAGAATTCTCAACGATGCCGACACGCACGGCGGGGTGGGCGGCAACGAACCGCGCAATCGCCGCGCGTGTCCGGTCAGTCGAGTTGCCGTCAACGACGATGATTTCATACGCGGTCTCGTCATACTGCGCGGCAAGATTGGTCAGCACTTGCTCGATAAATCGTTCTTCATTAAAGCAGGGAATGATCACAGAAACGGTCGGGGTTGCGGCCGCGACCGTTGCCACATGTGCATGCGCAGTCGGCGCTACGCGCACTGTCATCGCCACCTCGTTACTCATACGCGGATACCCTTTCTGCTTGTGGCTCCGGCAGCGTGAAAGAGTTGCTGTGGGCTGCGTCAGTTGGGTCGGCGAAAGGTGTTGTCTGGCTCGTGGTGTTAGTTTGTTTGGCGCGCTGCAAGGCGTAGAGCCGACGGAGGACGATGGCGTAGCCGACTAGATAGTAGATGTACCACTGATAGGCGACGGACGCAAAGAAGCTGCTGATCATGTAGCCGACGAGGCTCGCCTGTAAGCCCACGGCGAGATAGTAGATGCGTGTCTGCCGGCGCGTTTGATAGTTTTCGCGCTCGATCTCGCGCAGTCGTTTGAAAGGCGAGAGCATGAACAACACATAAATCACTAACGCGAAGATACCCATCTCCGCGGAGACTTGCGTGTAGGCGTTGTGGCTCACCAGTTCGTGAATGGAGACAAAGTGGAAGTTGCCCATCCCGACGCCCAGTAAGGGATGCCGGAGCGTGATTAGAATCGATCTGATCAGCAACGCCTGCCGCGAGTCGGCCGAGGCAGCGCCCACCAGATCACTACCGCGCCCGACAATTGACCCAAGCCGGTTCGTGTACTCGCCCGGCGCAAGGAGCATGAAGCCGAGCGTGGCGGCGAAGATTAGCACCACCATGAGCAACCGGTTGCGGCGGCCGATTTTCCACGCCAGCACAGCCGCCACCCCCATCAAGCCTAAAAAGCCGCCCCGCGAAAAGGTGACAACGTTACCCGCCATCGTTAATAAGACGCAGCCCGCGTAGACGATTTTCATCAGCGCGTTGCGCGTGCTAAACATCAGCGCGACCGCAATCGGCGTAGCCGTCACGAGGTAAAGTGCCATGTCGTTCGGGTTGCCGAACATGCCGCCGACAATGCCGCCAATGCGCCCGCCCTCTTGCGCAAAGCGGCCGGCGCTATAATCGCTCACGGCGCTAATGCTCAGCAGGCAACTGATCGCCAGCGACAGTAAGAGCAGTCCTTTCAACCGCGCTTCAGTCCGCACCACATTCAGCATGACGATGAACATCAGCACGGCCTTAACGAACTCTTTATTAAACGTCTCCCACGCTTCCGCCGGCTGGATGGCGAGGGGCATCGACAGCAGGGCGGCGAGCGCCAGCAGCAGGACTAAATTAAGCTCACGCGGGCGCGCAGTCAGGCTACCTTCAAGCGCGAGTTGCGAAGGCACGAAGACGGCAATAGTGGCAATAGCGATCCAGTATGCGAGCGAGGTGAAAGACGCAAGCGCGGGGATTAGCTCATAGGGCCGGAAGTAAAGGACGACGGTAAAGAGGAAGAGGCCGAGATAGCTGAAGAGGTGGCCGTGTTTGGCGCTCCAGCGTTCGGATGTTTCGGGGGCCAGAGGGGCGGCGGCGGGCGCGACTGCTATATCTAAAATTTCCGGCTCATCTACTCTGTCGTTAGCGCGCGGCTCGTGCGCGTCAGGCACGGGCCGAACGCTCTCGGCCGCCGTCTTGCTTCCCCCCGGGTTGCGCCAACGTGCCGGCGTAACAGGCTCGTAATCCTCTGTATAGCGAGTATTTGGCATCTATGGCACTCACTGCTACGGGAGCCACTTTTCCATCTGCCCGTCTGCATGGGGCAAGATAGATGCCGAGCGGCACAAGACGGACTAACGTGTTGCGCGCCCTTACGTAGTTATCTCAGCCCCCTTTAGAAGTTAACTTCCCTGGCCGATAACTCTCAACCCTGCGGCGGCGCTTGAAATGCTTACTGCCGGGGCAATCCAGCGTAAGCGTTCTTGATCCTAGGCTACCTAAGCACAGCAGACTCCCTTGATACTGTAAGCAGCAGAACCAAGTGTCGTCAAACACGCGCGTCTAAGCGGCTATAGCTGCCGCGCGCTATACCGGCACACTTTCTTCAGCGCTGACTAGCACCAACGTGCGCACGCGCTCGCGCAGGGCCAGCTCGAAGCGGCGCGCCTCTTCGATCTCGGAGAAGGCGAGCGCGCGGAGTTGTTGCTCGATGCGGCGGCGATAATCCGAGACGAGCGAGTCGGAGACGCTCAAGCGCGCCGCCGCTTCGAGCTGCGTCACGTGATCGGGACTCAGGTAGCAGTGCCACAAGACGCCGAGCATGCGGTCGTACTGCTTCGACTTGCCACGCACAGTGGCGTGCAGACTCTGCAAAAACTGATCGACGTAACCTACGGCCTCATGCTCCGATTCGCGCCGCAGCAAGCCCTGTTCGGGATTCTCGCGCCCATCCACCGGCTCGAAACCGCGCCCCTGTTCATCGTCGTCGCCGCCGCCAAGTGGCACGAGATAAATGTCCATCACGGGCAGGCGCGACATGACGAGGCTGCGCAAAGAGCGCACGTCCACCGCCGCGTCCGCCGCTTCCAGGACACTGATGATCAGGTCTTCGAGATCGGAATTGCTGATGATGATCTGCGCGTCGCCCGTGCAGCCGACCATGCGCGTGTCGCGCTGGCGGACGGGGATGAGTTGGATGCGCTGCTCTAACTCTTGTGCGCCGCGCCGTGCCTTAGCGTCGGGCCACTCGCTCAAACCATAGATGCGATCCGCGAGCCGCCGGTGCGTCTCTTCGCTCTCGCCCGCGCCGTCGAAGCGGCGGAAGTTCGGGCTGGATTGGATGATGGTCGAGATGCGGCGCGCAAGCCGGTAGGATTCAGGATGGCGTTTGCGCAATTCCGCGGTCAACAAATTCGTCAGCTCGATCTGGCCGATCTCACATTCGATCTCGCCGTCCGACATCTCCGTGTCCAAATAGTGTTGGAAGCGCGCCTTGCTAAGGAGCGTGACGAATAGCTCCTGTGTGAGATCGACATAGGCGTTGCCGCGCTCGCCGCCTTCGACGAGTAGGCCGGCGCTATAGGAAGCGCGCACGAGCGGGTGGCTGCACACCACGCGGTGCAACTCCGTCCAGAGCCGGGTCACGTCGGAACGACGCAATGATTCGACCCACTGACCGCTGACGCGCGTGCGCTCGGGCGCGTGCGTGCGCGGCGCGGGCGATGGCGCGTGCAGTTCCTCTTCGCTGCCCGTCAGCGCGGTCTCGAATGGTTGATTCTGATCGGCGGGTGTTGCAGCCATGTTACTCGTTTCGTTCGTTGGGCCAGATTCGTAAGGCAGGCTAGGTGAGGCTTCTTTGGTCGGGCGCTCAGGGTACGGTTGTCAGCCGGCTTTGCTCCTTTACCGTCCGTCTCTCTTAGGTGAGGGCACGTTAAAGCCGCGCGGTCGCCTATGGGACGAATACGACGTGCGTCTCACCGAGTTGTGATTGTCAAGACAGTTTGCCCGCGTGCTTGCAGCTTAGGAGAGTGTTGCCTGCAAGCTGAAAGATGTCTCACGTGCTGGCACCTCAATCTGGTTGCCGCACATTATCTCTATGAGGGGCGGCAAACGCAATCAGCGATGGCAACTTTAGGCAGCGGGGGGCAATAATTCTTCTATCGGCTGAAGCACGAGCACCGGGCGTTGGCTCAAGCGTCTGCGCACAGCGCGGGTGGCAGTCCTACCTCATCCGGGATGAAAGCAGACGGTCGCCGCCGCACGTGGCTGCTGTCTCAATGTCACAAGCTGGAAGTCCGTACCAGATGACCGCAAAGGGGAACGGGCGCGGCCGACCAGTGGGAAGCAGGAAGAACGTCGTCTCCCTGACGACATCGAGATATTAACAGTTGCCCACAGAATGAGCAACATCTTTTTACATTTGCCCCAAGCTATTGATTAGACAGGCAGAAAATCATCTCGCGCCCGCGCCGAGTTGTGGAACTGACCGTCCATTGACGCTTTCTTTGTAATGACTAAGCGAAGTGCCCTTTGATTCGATTGTTCTACGGCTGCGGCTTCCTCATCGTTCTTAGCCTAGCCCGCGCGTGTGCTGTGCCTGTTACTGGGGCGCTTCGGTCAGAGTCCGTGAGGATATGTGTGCCCTAACAAGTTCGACTCTGACAAAGAGAAGAAAGAGAGGAGCCAATGGGTTCGGTTAGCACAGCCACATTCTGTAAGCGCAAGACCTGCCCGGCCGCCGAGATGCTGCTGCTCTACCATGATGCAGCGCTCGCGCCCAGTCTGCGCCGCGAAGTCGGAGCGCACTTGGCCGGGTGCGATTTCTGCGACGCGGAACTGTTTCTGCTCACGCGCTTCCCGCCGCCATGCTTGCCCCGCTACGCGCCCGTCGCGATCCCTGAATCGCTCTATCATCTCGCCCGTGCATTGCTCTGCGGCGCGCCGCGCGTCGTCAGCCGCACGCTCGAACTTATCTATGACAGCGACCATCTCTCGCTAACCGACGCATAACGCCGCAGACATAACTCACCACAAAGGCACGAAGGACACAAAGAGCAAGACAGAAGGATGAACGCGGAACGATGAATGAATAGTCTTTCCTTCATCATTCCTCATTCCGCGTTTCCTTTGTGCCTTTAAGGTCGCAGCAACCAACGTAGTCGCCACTCACTCATCTTTGCCCGCGCCGCCCTGATAAATCTCATCAATCAACGGCCCATACTTTTCATCGATCACGCGCCGCTTAATTTTGAGCGTCGGCGTCATCTCGCCACCGTCAATCGAGAACTCTTCGGGCAGCAACGCGACGCGGCGGACGCGCTCGTAATCATGCAGCGTGGCGGTCAGCGTCGCCACCTCGCGCTGCACGAGCCGGACGGCCGCGGGGTTGCGGCTGGCAGCAGCGCGGCCGGCTGCGCCGTTCCCCGTCACACTGCCGCCGTTCTCAGCCAGCGCACTTTGCAACGCCTCCCAATCCGGCACGACGAGCGCGGCGGGCTGTTTGCGGCCCGCGCCGACGACGATCACTTGACTGACGAGCGCGCTCTGCTTGATCAAACTTTCGATCTGCTGCGGCGCGATGTACTTGCCATTTGAAAGCTTGAACAACTCCTTCTTGCGATCCGTCAGATAGAAATGGCCGCGCGCGTCCTTGTAGCCCACGTCGCCGGTCTTGAACCAACCGTCGGTTGTGAGCACGGCGGCGGTCTCATCGGGTTGATTGTAGTAGCCGCGCATCACGTTCGGCCCGCGCACGAGCAGTTCGCCATCGGCTTCAACGCGCATCTCTATGCCGGGGAACGGCAAGCCGATAGAGCCGATCTTGTTGTCGTCAGGCCGGTTCGCAGCGACGATGCACGCCTCGGTCATGCCGTAGCCTTGCAACACGGGGATGCCGGCCGCGTTGAAGGCATACGAGAGCGCGGGCGACAGCGGCGCGCCGCCTGACACGAAGTAACGCAGACGCCCGCCCACGCCCGCGCGCCACTTGCTGAACACGAGCGCGCTCGCGATCTCTTGTTGCAGTTCAAGCAATGGCGGGACGTGTGCGCCGCTATCGCGCAACTCGGCATAACGTTTCCCCGTCGTTAACGCCCACGCGAAAAGTTTTTGCCGCCAGCCTTTGGCCGCCATGCCCTTTTTCACGATGCGGTGATAGACCTTCTCGAACAGGCGTGGCACGGCCGTCATCACCGTCGGGCGCACCTCCTGTAGATACTCGGCGAGTTGATCGACCGATGGCGCGTAATGCACCGCCATGCCGTTCCAGCAGAAGACGTAGAAGGCCGTGCGCTCGAAGATGTGTGAGAGCGGCAAGACCGAGAGCGAAATATCGGCCACACTGATCGGCAGCGCGCTTGTGATCGCATAGACGTTCGAGACGAAGTTCGCGTGCGTCAGCATGACGCCCTTCGGTTCGCCCGTCGTGCCGGACGTGTAGATGATCGTGGCCAGATCATCGGCCTGCACGGCGCGCACGAGGTTGTCGAACGCTTCAGGCTCTGCGGCGTCGCGCTGTGCGCCGCGCGCTTCAAGCTCAGCGAGCGTCAACGCGCCCGTCAGTCCTTCCACTGTCGGCGCGTCGAAGAAGATCAGTTGCTCAAGTGTAGCGACGCCTTCGACGCCGGGGCGGGCGTGGCGAAAGGTGCGGCGGTTCGAGACGAACATGGCGCGGGCGCATGAGTCTGTCAGGATGTAGCGTACCTGCTCAACCGCTTGCGTCGTGTAGATGGGCACGTTCACCGCGCCGAGACAGAGGATCGCCAGATCGGTGATAGACCACTCGGGCCGGTTCTCCGACAGCAGCGCGACGCGGTCGCCTTTGCGTATGCCGAGGTCGTAGAGGCCGAGCGCGATGGCGCGCATACGTCCGCGCATCTCCGCGGCGGAGATGTGTTGCCACGCGCCATCTGCCTTGTGGCTGAGTGCGTCGGCGCGCGGGCGCAGCTTGAGCGCGGTCAAGCAGAGCGATGGCAGCGTGGCGGGCTGCGATTCGGTGTGCGCGTCCGTATGCGTCATGGCGCTCCGTTGATTAAGGGGATCAGAAGGGGCCGGTTAAAAAGCGCGGCGATTCTAACTCGTCATCTGGCGCGTGTCACTTGTCGCCGCCGCGTGCGGCGTGCGCCGACGCCGACGACGCGATTGCTTCTCATCTTCGATGCGCCGATCAGTTGTCGCTAAAGCTGCGAGTATGAGGAAGAGGAGCGCGATGGAAGTGATGTGCAGCGGGAAGTCGAAGAAGCTATGCACCAGCACTGCGCCGCAGCCCGTGAGCGCGCCCGCGCTCGTGCCGCGCCGGAACTTGTCCGCCGTGTCGAGCCGCGCGAGGCCGCGCCGGAAGAGTGCGACCAAGAAGAACAGCGCGAGCGCGCCGCCGAGCAGTCCCGCATCGGCGAGAATTTGCAGATAGTCGTTGTGCGCCTGTTCCAACCGCAGCGCACCGTGCAACGGATCGTAGCGCGTATAAGCGACGCCGAACGCGCCTAATCCAGCGCCCAGGACGGGATGTGCTTTAATCACTTCAATCGTGCCGCGCCAGAACTGCACGCGCCCCGACGTGGGATCGTCCGCGTTGACCGTGCCGACCAGACGG
Organism: Acidobacteriota bacterium; assembly: GCA_031359515.1. Classification (GTDB taxonomy): domain Bacteria; phylum Acidobacteriota; class Blastocatellia; order Pyrinomonadales; family Pyrinomonadaceae; genus QHXQ01. Next base: position 31,718 of record JANMAD010000486.1, read on the forward strand.
CTGAGCGATTGCTCGCCACCGACCATGAGCACGGCCGATAAGAACACCAGCACAAGCACGAACCCGATGCCGAGCCGCACCAAAGCCGCGCGCAGGCGCGCACGTCCATCAACTATCTCGTCCGCGGCGCGGTCACGGCGACGCAAGGCACCGCCCAAGACGAAGAGGAACAAGACCTCGCACGCGAAGCTCAGCATACCGCCGCGCGAGTTGGTCAGCACGAGCGCGAGGGCCATCAACACCACGGCGAACAGGTAAAGCAAGCGGCGGTCGCGCTCGATTGCGCCCGCAAATAAAAGCCCGAGCGGCAGCGCCAGCGTCAACTCCATGCAGGCAGCGAAGTGATGACTGTTGATGAACGGGCCGAATGGATGTCCTTGATACGGCGTGCGCAGCCAGTAGATTTGATCTGGGTTGACGAAGTGTTGCAGCAGACCGAAGAGGGCCAGCACGAAGCCGAAGACCGTCACGGTGCGCACGACGATGCGTAAGCGAGCGGGGCTATCGGTAAAGACGAGCAGCGCGGCGAAATAGATTAAGAGGGCGGCGATCTGTACGAGCGCAAAGCGCGTCGCGTAAGGGTCGAGCGAGATGGCATGCACCGGCGCGACGCCCGTATCATCTGCGCCACCTGCGCCGAACGGCAACAGTTGTATCAGACCGACGATGAACAGGCCCGCGAGCGGCCACTGCAAAGCGTTGCGGCTCACGCGCAAACTGCCTGTGCGCCAGGCATCCGCTACCCAGAGCGCGCCGACGAGACACGCGCCCGCCGCGAAGAACATGAGCGCCCACGTATGCACTGTGCCGAAGGCGAGCGTCGAAAGCACGAGCGCCAGACAAAGAGTCAGCATGATGAAGCGACTAGCCAGCGTGCGCGGCACGGGCACGAGCGGGTGCGCTGGAGCAGCAGTCGGCGCACTGACCGGCGCATGCTGCGCCGCCGGCGTAGCAGCCTCAGCGTGTGTGGCCGAGGGATTGGAGGTTGAAATCGTCATACCAGACTTTGCCGAAGAGCGGGCACAGCGTTTCCGCGCACGACGAGCGCACGAGGCGCACGATGATCGCCTCGGTCTGCGTGCCGGTCGTGAACTCAAGCGTCACCGCTTGCCAATCGCTTGCGCCGGCGGCCAACGGCGCGGACGCGGCCAACACATGCGCTGGCTCACCCGCGTCAACTACTTGCGTCAACAACGTACTCGCACTATTCAACTCTTCCGTGCGGACGAAGTAGGACAGGCGGTAGCGTTGCTGCGGCTCGACGACAACAGACTGCGAGACATGATGGAAATCGAGCGCGCTTGCAGCATTGAAGACGAGCCGCAGACTGCGTGCGCCGTCGTGCTTCACGCGCTCGTCTAAACTGATCTGTGCCTGCGCGACAGGCGCGACCTGCCAGTCGTACCAACTCTTGCCCGCCGGCCCGACCGGCGCTTCAAACCCGCCATTCAGCAACTGTCCGACATCCGGGCCTGACCCGCCCTGTGCGCCTTGGCGCTGGCCGAGCAGATCGCGTTGCACGGCGAGCGCCGCGCGGTAGTGTTTCATAGCCAAGAGTGTCTGCACTATCTGCTCGCCCGTTGCGCGTTGCTCCCCTTGCTGCGCGGGCGTCAACGCTGACCAGAGGCGCAACGCATCATCGGTGCGTTGCTGCTTGAGCAGATATGTGGCCAGCCCGGCGCGCGTCTCGGCCGCATCGCCGATGGCGGCCAGCACCGCCGGCATGTCCGCGCGTAAGACGTGCCACGCGAGATCGAACATCTGCGGCCGAAATTTAAGCGCATCGCCCGCGCTCGCATGGCGCAACTCGGCGAAGGCTTCGTCCGTGCGCCCGGCGCGCAACAAGAGATTGCCGAGATACCAGTGTGGGTCAGGATAGTTGGGCGCAAGCGCGATAGCGCGGCGCAAGGCGCGCTCGCTGCCCGCGTCGTCGCCCGCGAGACCGCGCGCCCGGCCCAACTCGAACCAGAGCCGATAATCATTCGGCGACAGCGCGGCCGCCTGTTCATACTCGTGGACGGCGACCGCCAATTGCTCTGGCTCGAAGCTACGTTCGGCCAGCCGCGCGAGCGTGAAGTGGGCTTGCGGATCAGTGGGCGCGAGTTGCATGGCCGCCCGCGCCGTGCTCGCGTCCGACAGCCACTCTGCCATCGTGTCGCCCAGACACCAACGCGTGACGTACCACAGGCACACGAGCGCCACGAGCAATGGCACGAGCAGCAACACACGTCGCCATGCCGCACGCACTTCGATGGAGGTGATTTGCTCGGACATGGATCAGAGGTCAGAGGGCAGAGGTCAGTCAAGTCAGCTTCGCACTAACCTCTAACCTCTGACCTCTACTTTCATTCCTCGTCGCTCAGTGATTCAAGTTGGATACGCATGCGGCGCAACACGACGCTGGCGGCGGCACAGTCGCGGCGGATTTCGCGGAGGCGTTCGTCGGTCAGCCGCGTGCTGGAGATGACGACTTCGGCGACGCGCTGCTCCTTGCAGATGTGTTGCAGCGAACCGTTGCCGCCGAAGACGCGATAGCCATGGATCACTTTGCCCTTCTTCAACGGATCGTCGTCCACGAAGCCGACCGGCGTTAGTTGCAACTCGCTGTTGTTGAGCACCTCGCGCAGCAATAGTTCGCCCGCGTCGCCTGCGCCATAGATCAGGACGCGGCGCACGTCTATGCCGGCCTTCGCCGGGATGATGCGGCGGAACAGACGGAACGCGGCCCGGCTGCCGGCCAGCATCAGGAACATGAACATTGCGTCGAGCACGAAGACGCGGCGTGATAGGCCATCGAAGCGAAACGCGAAGACGAGCGCGATGATGCTGGCGACCGTGCTGACGACGACCGCGCGCCCATAGACGAGCAGGTTATCAATGCTGATGTAACGCCACAGCCCGCGATAGACGCCCGTCGCTAGAAAGACGAACATCTTGACGAAGATGAGCACGGGCACGGTGCGCAAGAACAGTTGCCACTCGTTAGCGCGCCGCGCCGGCGAGCCTTCCAGCAATATGTAGGCGAAGTAGTACGCGAGCACGACGAGCGCCACGTCGAGCAGCACCTCGAAGATGCGTCGCTTGTATGAGAGATCGACGAGGAACGAGACGAGCGGCTGGTTGCGCGCCGCCTGCACCTCCGCTTCGTCATACACCTTCACGCCCGCGAGGTATACGCCCACGAGCGCTAGCACGATGGTGAAGCCTAAGATCGCCGCGAAGCTCAGATCGAGCCGCACCTTGTTGACCACGAGCGCGAGCAAACCTGATAGTCCCGCGAAGCCGTAGAGCATCCAGACGGCGCGTCGCTCCGAGAGACCGAGCGCGACCAATCGGTGCGACGTGTGATCGCGCCCGCCCTGTGAAGCGGCGCGCCCCGAGAGCTTGCGCAGGACGGTGACGAACGTCGTATCGAAGATCGGGATGAACAGGATCAGCACCGGCACGGCGACTACGATCAGGTACGAACGCGAGCGCGCCCCCGACACGCTCAAGAGCGCCATCGCGGCCAGAAAGAAACCGACGAACAGCGAACCGCAGTCGCCCATGAAGATCGACGCCGGGTTCGAGTTATAAACCAGAAACCCCATCAACGCGGCCGCGAACACGCCGAGCATCAAGGCTTCGGCCACATGTCCTGTGGCAAGAAAACTGATGGCGAGGAAGGCGGCGGCGATGGCGGCTATCCCTGTGGCCAGCCCGTCCATGTTGTCGAGCAGATTGAGCGCGTTGGTGATGCCGATGACCCAGATGAAAGTGATCGCGATATTCAGGGCCGGCGTGTACGTCCACGGTAGGATCAGCCCGTAGTAGATGAGCAGCGACGTGCCCATCACCTGCCCGACCAATTTCTGGTACGGCTTGATGTGCAACAGATCGTCCACCAAGCCGACGAGGAACAGAAATGCGCTGGCGATTAACACCACCCAACCATACGGCCGGTGCGGCATCATGGGCAGGAAGATGAGATAGCTGATCCCGACCGTCAGAAAGAGCGCGACGCCGCCGAACATCGCGGTCGGCTTGCTATGCCAACGATCCGCTTTGGGTTGCGCGACCAAACCGCGCCGCCGCGCCAGCCAACGCACGGCGGGCGTCAGCGCGAGCGCCAGCGCAAACGACACAAAGACGGGTAGCAATTGGAGTACGTCGGGTAACATAACAACTGATCTTGTGAGTCGGCAATCGCGGGGAAAACTATGCCATACGCCGCGAGAAATCAAGCGCCGAAGCGCCGCGCCGGTTAGTTCTGACCGCTATAGTGCGCGATCACTTTTTGCAGAATGCCGTCGAGTTTGATCTCCGGTTTGAAGCCGACGAGCGCGTTGACCTTCGTGGTGTCGGGCACGCGGCGCGGCATGTCCTCGAAGCCTTCTTCGTAAGCCTCGCCGTAAGGCACGAACACGATCTCGGAGTCCGATTTGGTCAACTCCTTTACGCGCCCGGCGACTTCGAGGATCGACACCTCTTCGCTTGAGCCAATGTTAAAGACCTGCCCGACCGCCGCATCATTGTCCATCAACTTCATCAACGCGCCGACGACATCGCCGACATAACCGAAGCAGCGCGTCTGCTTGCCGTCGCCATAGACGGTCAGAGGGCGACCGGCGAGCGCTTGCTTAACGAACGTCGGGATGACCATGCCGTACTGCCCCGTCTGGCGCGGCCCGACCGTGTTGAAGAGGCGCACGACCACCGTCGGCAATTTCTTCTCGCGCCAGTAGGCGAGCGCGAGAAATTCGTCAATCGCTTTCGAGCAGGCATAAGACCAACGCCCCTTTGTCGTCGCGCCCATCACGAGATTGCCGTCCTCGCGAAACGGCACGTCGCTCGACAGGCCATAGACTTCGGAGGTCGAAGCGATCAGCACCTTCTTCTTTTTCTTGTTGGCGAGCGCGAGGATCACTTCCGTGCAATGCACGTTCGTCTCAATCGTGCGCACGGGGCTTTCGACGATCAGTTTGACGCCGACGGCCGCTGCCAGATGAAAGATCACGTCGCAGCGATCCACCAGTTCAGCCGTGACCTGCTGATTCTGCACGGTGTCAATCGTGTAATGAAAGCGCGGATGCTCTTTCAAGTGCGCGATGTTCTCAATGCTGCCGGTCGAGAGATCATCAATCACATAAACTTCGTCGCCGCGTTCCAGATACGCATCCGATAGATGCGAGCCGATAAAGCCCGCTCCGCCTGTAATCAAAACCTTCATAAAGTGAATTTCTCTGCTCCGCTGTTAATTAGAAATCTTGTCCGTCAACGCGGGCGCAGTTCGCGTTGCCGCGTGCGCGTGTTGCCGGTCGAAGCGCGCCAACCGCTCCGGGTAACGCGCGAGGAGCATCGCATAGACCTCCGCGATCTGCCGCACCATCGTCTCGGCGCGAAACGCCGGGTCAACGTGTCGCCGCCCCGCCGCGCCCATCTGCGCACGCAACTGCGGATCGTCCAACAGCCGCGCAATACAATCGGCCAGCCCCACCGAATCGTTCGGCTTGACCAGATAACCCGTCTGATCAGGGATGACAACTTCGGGCGCGCCGTCGATGTCGAACGACACGCACGGCTTGCCCATCGCCAACGCCTGCGGCAACACGCGCGCCAACCCTTCGCGCAGAGACGTATGCACCACCACGTCCATCGCCGCGAGCATTTCCGGGATGCGCTCGCGATCAATCAAACCGGCGAACACGAAGTTATCCAGAATCCCTGCTGCCCGTGCGCGCTCGCGCAGATGCTCTTGCAAGATGCCGTCGCCGATCAGAAAGAAGCGCACGTTTGGATGGCGGCGCACGATCTCCGGCGCAGCGTCCATCAACTGATCGTGCCCCTTGAGCGGAAACAACCGCGCGATTTTGCCGACGACGGGCGCGTCCGCGGGGATGCCAAACTCGCGCCGGATCGCTTGCGCATCAACCTCCGCCTTGAGAAACCAGTCAAGCTCCATCCCGCTATAGATCGTGCAAAACTTCTCCGGCCGAGCAATCCGCGCCGCGATGGCCTTGTCGCTGATGATGCTCGACACACTGATAAAGTGATCTGTCAGCGGCGCGCAAAGCTTCTTAATAACGCGCCACGTCCGGTTCACCAACCACGGTTGATATTCGTGAAAGACGAGGCTGTGCAGCGTGTGCACGATGAACGGCGTGCCCGCGAGTTTGGCGGCGAGCCGCCCCAACACGCCTGCCTTCGACGAGTGCGTATGCACGATGTGATAACGCCCCTGTTTGATCAGGCGATACAGTTTCCAGAACGCCGTCACGTCCGCCCACGGATTGATGTTGCGCCCCAACTCCGGCACGACCACGAGCCGCGTCGTCTCACGTGCGCGCGTCAACAACTCGCCTTCGGGGCCATTGTCCACGCCGCTCGCCAGCGTCACCTCGTACTCCGGCAACTGATCGAGTCCCTCGACCGACAGCAGCGTATTCTCCTGCGCGCCGCCCACGATCATGCGCGTGATGATGTGCAGCACGCGGATTGGTTTAGTGTCTGACATAACGAATGAGCTGTTAGCTGTTAGCTGTTAGCTGTTAGCTAAAAACAAAAGGCTGAGAGCTAACAGCTAATAGCTATACCTGCGCCACGATCAGATAATCGCGATCCAGATTGATCCATTCATACTGCTGCACGCCCGCGTCGGCCAGAATTTGTTTGACCTGCTGTTCGCGATAGAGAAAGAGCGGCGTGCCTTTGAGCATGAAGCGCACGCGCCGGACAGGCACGCGCCATTCGATTGCTTTCGGGAAACTCATAATCATCGTGCCGCGCGTCATCTCGCGCATGCGGGCGATGATCGGCACAGGATGTTCGATGTAGTCGAAGAAGCCGTTGGCGGTGCTGGCGTCGAACGGGCCCGCGTTGGCGACCGCATCGGGGAACGCGCCCGCGATGAACTCGCAGCGATCCGCGACCCCGGCCGTGCGCGCGATGTCGTTGGCAATGTCAATCATCGCAACGGCGAAGTCCACGCCGACGACGTGCGCCGCGCCGCGCTCGGCATACGCGATGCAAAAGCGCCCTGAGCCGCAGCCGACATCAAGGATCGTCTTGCCCTTGATCGGTTCTAATTTCTCCAAATTCAATTCCAACCGTTTGCGCACGACGCCGCGCCACCAGTTATCAATAAAGCGTGTGACCAAGCCTTTGCGCTCGTCGTAGATCGCGTCGAAGCGTTGCGCATCGGCGTGAAAATGTTCGCGCACCTTCTGTTCAACTTGCGACATTGAGCACCTCTTTCATCGGAGCAAATTTGAAATCGCGCAACAGCCGCCGCAAACGACGCTCGGTCGCGCGCAGATTAAAGTAGTGGGTCAAGCCGGCGACGCGGCGGGGCAACTTGATGCGCGGGTGATCCGGATCAAGTTCCCACGGATGCAGGTAGAAGACGAACGGGCGGTGCGCTCGATTGACCGCGCGCAAACCCTGCTTCGTGAACGCATACGGATAGATGCGGAAGTACGCGCCGCCCGCGATAGGCACGTTCTTACCCAAGACCTGCCACGTCGAGATCGGGAATTCGGTGAGCGTGTGCCGCTCGGATTTAATCTCATAAGGCCAACGCGGCGCGTCGGCGATGCCATAGCGATAGTTGACCACGGGGAAGATGCTCGAATCGTAGCGGATGCCTAGCTCGGCGAGGATGTCGAGCGCCCACAGCGAGTCTTTCGTGATCGAAAAGAACGGCGCGCGATGGCCTAGCACACGTGCGCCCGTCAGGTCTTCGAGCGTGCCGATGGCGCGCGTCAACTCCGTGCGAAACAGTTCCGGCGTCTGCTCGTAGATGAGCGCGTGCGAGTAGCCGTGCGTGCCGATCTCGTGCCCGGCCGCCGCGATCTCGCGGATCATCTCTGGATGCTGCTCGGCGATGTAGCCAAGCACGAAGAAAGTTGCGCGCACGCCTGCATCAGCCAGCAACTGCAACAAGCGACGGCCCACCGGCACGATGCGATCTTCAAAGCCGGCCCAATCCTTATAAGGAATCTCCAAGCCTTGATACCAATCCTCGAAATCAATCGTCAGCGCGTTAGTAACTTGTGTGTTATTCATCCTAAATTGGGTGTGGCGCGGTTATGATCACGGAAGCAACTTACGCCTGCCGGCCTTCAAGCGCTTCAATGCGGTCAACTACTTCCTCATGCTCGCGCCGAATGTGATGCAAGTCCTGCCGGAACATACGCATCTCATACTTCGTGTCTCTGAAATCTTCCTGCAACCGCGCCAACTTCGCTTCCATTCGCGCGCTACGCTCATCTAAACGAGTAACGCGCTCATCCAAGCGCATTACGATCTCGTTTAAGTTTGTGACGGCCTCGCTCAAGCGTGCGACCACGGCAGGCAAGTCTTCCAGTTCCTTGACGCTCTCGCGCAATGCGCCGACATCGCGACTGATGGCGCTGACGTAGTTGAGGATTTCGGCGGTGCGATCTGTGCTCATGGTTTTTCTCCTTAGGTGAGATAAAGACAAAGCTTAGCGACTATGACTCGCTTGCGTGGCGTCTTGCGCGTCGAGTTTGTTCGCGCCGGTCTCGGCCACGAGATTGGAGGCGCGCAGCAGCGACTCGAACGTGCCCGCGTCCGTCCACCAACCGTCAAGCTCGTCCCACGTCATCGTGCCGCGCGCGATGTAAGCGTTATTCACATCCGTGATCTCCAACTCGCCGCGCCCCGACGGTTTGAGCGTCTTGATGATCTGGAAGACTTCCGCGTCGTACATGTAGATGCCGATGACGGCGTAGTCCGACTTCGGCTCCTGCGGCTTCTCCTCGATACGCACGACACGCTGCCCATCCAACTCCGGCACGCCGAAGCGTTGCGGGTCATGGACCTTCTGCAACATGATCTTCGCGCCGTCGCCCTGCTGCCGGTAGGCGCGCACGGCTTGGCAGATATTCTTCTCGATGATGTTGTCGCCGAGGACGACGCAGATCGACTCGCCGTCGGCGAAGTCTTCGACGAGCGCAAGCGCCGCCGCGATGCCGCCCTCGCCTTCCTGATAGGTATAGTTGATGTGTTTCAACCCGAACGCCCGGCCATTCTTCAAGAGGCGGAGAAAATCGCCGGCCGAATTGCCGCCCGTCACGATCATGATATCCGTGATGCCCGCGTTGACCAGCGTCTCAATCGGGTAATAGACCATCGGCTTGTTATAGACCGGCAGCAGATGCTTATTCGTCACCTCCGTCAGCGGCCTCAGCCGCGTCGCCAAGCCCCCGGCCAATACGACACCTTTCACGCTACTCGCCTCCTCGTCAAAGAATCAGTCGGCCGCACCCGCGCACCGCCTCTTAGAGCGCCAGTCGCCACAGCGCAAAAGTTCCTGTCGCGCCTAACTAACTTGCTAACCTTTTGGGACTAACTGCCGCTGCGCACCCTTATAATAAGCGACCATGTCTTTAGGTGCGATCTCGTGCTCGGCACGCCGCCCGAGAAAGAAAACGCCTGAAGCGTTGTCCACTTGAAAGCCGATGGGGGCGAACCGGTCGAGATAGCTCAACCAGAACATTGACGCCTTCAACAATGTGCCCATCCGTGGCGAGCGGAACAGGCTGCGGCCGACGTAATCTATCGTCCACAACAATTGTGTGCCGGAACCGCCGGAGATGCCGGAATCGATCAACCCGAACCGCTTGAACAGGTAGCGGTGGCCGCTCTCGGTGAAGCGAGTTAAGTCATACGGCCCCAAATGCACCTGTTGCATGAATGGCGTATCAGCATAGACGAGGCCATCTTTTTTGAGCACGCGGTGAATCTCCGTCACCACCTGCCACGGGTCGAGCACGTGCTCCAGCACCGCTTGAACCACCACGGCATCAACACTCGCATCGCGCAACGGAATCTGATGCCCATCGGCGATGAACTGCGTCACTGGCGTGCCATAAACGTCGAAGCCAATGACCCTGACTGCCGGATCGTCGTACAAGGCATCAATGCCGCTGCCGACCGTGCCGCCACCCACAACCAGCACAGTCGGGTTGCCGGCAGTCTCTTTTAAGTTGCCTAACAGCCGGGCAATGTTCTTCGCCGCGACGGCATTGGGCGGGAACATTACACTGAGGAGCTTTTGCTTTAACCCGCGCTTCCCCCCGGTGGCATTTTCGGCCACACAGCTATTTGCAACTTCGGTCTCGGCTAGGATACTCCGGCTGAAATCAACCAGCACCGGCCATTGCCGCACAATCCGGAAGCTCGCATGGCCGGCGTAAGTGCAGGCTGAGTCCGTACAGTTATACCCCTGTGGGGTGCGGACTAAAGCGGCGCGGCAACGCGGGCAACACAACAACGGCTCAACTTCCGCCAAGCTTAACAGACCCATATCGCATCTTCCACGCCAAGATTTCAGGAGCGAGCAATAATCTCATTCTTAGCGCACGCTGACAAAGGCCGGAGCACGCCTTTGCCCAATGAAGGGCAATCTATCTGACATCCAGCGCCCGGCTGACCTCCTCCAACTCGACGCCATCGGGCGAAATGAACTTAACAATGTCCACCTTGCGTGCGCCCGTGCTGAGCTTCGGCGGCGTTCCGCCCGCCCAGCGGACGTTCGACCAGATGATCGTCCGGCCGCCGCTTGTGTCCTGCGCCACGCGCAGAATGTACTCGCCACCCGCCGCCAGATGTATGAACGCGAGCCTCGTCACGTTGCCCGTCAGCGTGATGGTGTGAACGTTGCCCTGCGCGAAGTCGAGCGTGAGCGCGCTGGCAAATGTGTCGGTCCTAAGCGGTGAAAAGATCGTGCCGCCGACCGTCAACCCGCCCACTTCCAGATTCCCGCGCCCGCCCGCGCCATCTGTTATTTTGAGCGTGTTGACCGCCGAGCGGGTCAGCCCCGTGTCGAAGCTTCCGCCAATGTAGGCAATCCCATTCGGCAGCCAGAGCTTGTGGCCGCCCTGCGCTGCCGGCGAACCGGAGAAAGCGAAGATGGAGTTGCCTTGATCGGTGGCGTAGTTCGTGCCGATGCTGCCGCCGTGATAGAAGTTGTACCAGCCCGGCGCTAGTTGGTTGTAGCCAAACTGGAAGGGATAGCGATCAAGGCGCGTATTTGTCCCGCCCCCGGCCGTGTTGCCTATATCTTCCGCCGCGCCTAAACCAAGCAGCGTGTTCGGCTGTAGTTGTGAACCGCCGATGCCGATGCCGAAAGGCTTAGTTGTGCCGCCGCCCATGGCGTTGATCTGCGCGCTGTCTAAGCGTGTCCATCCGTTGCTGTGATCCATCGCCCCGCCCGCAGCTAAGGTGACGCCTGATCCATGTACGCCGCCCTGCACCATCGAATAAGCGTTCGCAAGGGCCGAAGGCTCGCCGCTCTCCTCGTAGGCATTGATCCAAGAGGAAAGATTGACCGTGCCCTGAATGGAGTAAAACCCACCCCAAAAGTTGCCGCTCGCATGGTTGTTCAGATAGTGATTGCCTAAGAAACTAAACTCGGCGAAGCCACTGCCGTAGTTGTTGCTCGCGTCGTTACTTTCAAAGGCAATTTGATTGGCGTCGTTGCCGCGTGCATACGTGCCGTTGCCAGCGCAATTCTGAAACACGCTCCGGCCCACACGCGAGACGTTCATATTTGCACCCGCAAAGCCAAACGACGAGTCGAGGTTCAAGCAATTGCCCGCGAAGTTATCCACCGTGACATTGGAGACTTCTATCTGCACGCGGCTGTCGAGGCCGTGGAATAGGTTTGGCCGGACAGCAATTGCGCTCGCCGCTGTGCCGCCGCTAATAGCAGTGTCTGCCATGTAACAGTCAGTCGCGCTGAAAGCCCCACAGATGAAGCTGGACGTGTTGTCTGTCAGGCCGCGCACGTTGCTCGCGAGCGTAATGCGCCCGTAGGCATTTGAGCCGTTTTGGATGCGGTTATTTACCGCGCTGATAGTGTAGTTTGTGCCACCGATATTAACCGTGTTGCCCACGAACCATGACGACAGATGACTATTCCCCGACCCGATAACATTGTAGAGGTATGGCGATCCGTTCTTGGCGATCAGCAGCACCCGCGGGGCCTGCAAGACAACATGATCGGTGTCGGTGAACGTATCGATCATCCAATGGTAAGCGTCTGTATCCGAGTTATTGACTGTGATCGTGTTGCCGCCATGATAACCGCCTGCGTCGCTAAAGGCCGGGCCGGTGACGCGCGTTAGAATTAACCCTGCAATCATCGCCGTGTGTGTGGTTGCGCCCTGCGCGCCAGTAATGCGTAAGTTTTTGATCGTGCTGCGATCTGACAGCCGGCCGGCATTCACCCCGGTTTTAGTGGCAAACCTATGAAAGACCACGCCGGCCGTATTTGGCGCAAAGCGGAGTTGCGGCCGCATGTAGCCAGTGCCGCTACCTAAGCCCTCTAACAACATCGTCGCGTCAATGTTCCACGTCCCGCTCAAGTAATGCGACTTGGCGATCACGACGTGCGCCGGCAGGGGCGTCTGAATGGCGGCGGTCAGCTTGTCGAAGGCTGGCAGATCGTCCGTGCCGGTCGTGCCATTCCAGTTACCGACCGCGCCGAACCATTCAGGGAATAGCTGATCGGGTAGATTGCCGGTAAACGCCGGTTGCCCCGCACCGCAAAAGATTTGATAACGGCCGGCATCAATGTCGCCGGTCTGGATCGTGTAATTGCCAGGCGCGTTCAAACAGCCGCCGCGTTCTATCTTTAGCCTGATCGTCGCCGGTATAACCTGCCCCGGCGCTACCGCCTGAGAGTTTGAAATAACAAGCGTTTTGTTAGATGTTGCCGTAATTGCCGCCGCGAAACTGGCGTAACTGGCGGCGTTCGTCTCGGTCACGCGCTGCTCGTTACTCCCTGCTACTGTCTGGCCGGTCAACGCCGCGGGCGACGCGCTGCCGCCTTGCGCCTTGATTGAAGCGGCGAGGGTGATGGACAGCAGCGAGAGGGCGGCGGCGCGGATAAGACTCCGGGTAGGATTTATCATGGATAGGTGCGGCGGCAGGTTATGTTGCCACGCGGCTAATCGATGAACCGCTGAAACCAAAGCTCCAGCATCAGCAGCGTCCATAGTTGGTGCGCGTGATCCTTCTGCCGCGCCGTGTGCTCGTCTACGAGGCGCGCGACGGCGACGGGCTTAAACAGGCCGCGCTTGAGGCTGCGCTCCGACAACAGCGTCTCGCGCAAGAAGCCTTGCAACTCGCCGCGCAGCCAGTGTGTGATCGGCACGCCAAAACCCATCTTGCGCCGGTCGATATTCTCGGCGGGCAACAGTTTCCGCAGCACGCGCTTCAACAGGTACTTCGTCGTCAAGCCGCGCAGCTTGTAACGCTCCGGCAAGCTCGCGGCAAACTCGATGACGTGGTGATCGAGAAACGGCGAACGCGCTTCGAGCGAGACGGCCATCGTGGCGATGTCCACCTTGACGAGCAGATCGTTCGGCAGGTACGTCATCGTGTCCGTCAAGAGCGCGGCGTCCACCACGCCCGCGCCGTTGACGCTGGCGAACCACGGCGCGAGTTGATCGACCGACTCATGCCCGTTCAACTGCCGGCGGAAGTTGTCCGTGTACAACTCGTCCTTCGCGCCGCGATCCAGCACGCTCACCCAGCGCGCGTAGCGCTCAACCGTCGGCAGCGAGGCGGCCTTGATGAAACGCTGCAAATCGCGCACGCGACTACGGCGCAACTCGGAACTCGGCAACAGGCTAATCGCCTGCTCGATCACACCTGCGCGCAACGCGCCGGGCAGACGGCGATAGCGTTCCGCCATCCGCATCGCCGCGTAGCGCTCATAACCCGCGAAGCATTCGTCGCCGCCGTCGCCGTTCAAAGCGACGGTGACGTGCCGGCGCGTCTCGCGGGCCACGTAGTAGGTCGGGATCGCGGACGAGTCGGCGTAAGGCTCGCCGTAGTGCTCGACGAGCGTCGGGAGAATTGCGAGCGCGTCGGGGCGGACGATGAACTCGTGATGCTCCGCGCCGACGTGCTCGGCGACGCGCCGCGCGTGGTGCAGTTCGCTAAAATCTTGCTCCTCGAAACCGATGGCGAAGGTCTTGACCGGCGTGCTGCTCACCTCGCTCATCAGCGCGACGACCGTGCTTGAATCAATCCCACCGGAGAGGAACGCGCCGAGCGGCACTTCCGACATCAGCCGCACACGCACGGCATCGCGCAACAACTCGACCACGCGCTCGCCCGCTTCTTCTTCGCTCAGCTTCACCTTCTTAGTGAAGTCGGGTTGCCAGTAGCGTTCGAGCTTGATCTCGCCCGTGCGCGTGAAGCGCAGAGAATGGCCCGGCTCAAGTTTTTTGATCTGCCGGTAAGCGGTCAACGGCGCGGGCACGCACATGAACGAAAGATAATGGTGGATCGCTTCGGGCAGCACTTCGCGTCCGATGTCCGGGTGCAGCAGGAGCGCGCTGAACTCCGAGCCGAAGATAAGCTGATCGCCGACATGCGCGTAGAGCAGCGGCTTTTTGCCGACGCGGTCGCGGGCGAGAAACAGCTCCTCTTTGCGCTCGTCCCAGATGGCGAAGGCGAACATGCCGCGTAAGTGTTTCGGGCAGTCCGCGCCGTATTGCTCGTAGGCGTGGACAATCGCTTCGGTGTCGCTGTCGGTGTAGAACTCGTGGCCGAGTTTTTCGAGTCGCTCGCGCAGTTCTTTGTAGTTATAGATTTCGCCGTTGAAAACGATCCACGCCGAGCGATCCTCGTTGTGCATGGGCTGTTGCCCGCCGGCCAGATCGATGATGGCGAGACGACGCATAGCGAGGCCCGCGCGGCCGTTGAGATAGTGTCCCTCTTCATCAGGGCCGCGATGGCGGATCGCGTCGCACATGCGCTGCAACAGGTCTGCGTCCACCGCGCGGTCGCGCCCGCGCACCATGCCTACGATGCCACACATAATTTAAACGTTCTGCGGCGCACGCTCCACTGCGCTCACCGCCACCTGCGGCCGGGCCGCGAGTTGCTGTGCCCGGCGCGCCTCCCGCCGCTCCTGCAACAACGCATAGCCCACCGCCACGAACATGAAATAGAAGATCAACAACTGCGCCCGCTGCCGGTACGCCGTGCCTACGTTGCCCTGAAACACCGAATAAGCCAACGTCAACATCACCGTGAACAACAGGATCGGCAGCGCCTGCCGCAGCCGGTACTTAAGGGTGAACCACAGCCCCAGCACGAGCAACGGAAAGCAACTCCACCACACCAGCATCTCCGGCAGCGTGATGGCCTG
>JANMAD010000509.1:0-4118 GCA_031359515.1 Acidobacteriota bacterium
CCGGCAAGGCGTCCGTGCAGCGGACGTGTTATCTCACTTGAATTCAACTTAGAAGTGCAACTTTGAACTTAGTCAGTGAAGGGCAAGCTGCGATAGCATCAGTGCAGCAGTGCTACTTCAACAACCAAGCCAAAGGAAGCACCGATGACCGGCTACACGCAGCTTACCTGTGCGCAAAGATACCAGCTTTACGCCCGGCAGAAAGCCGCCCACAACCGCACCCAGATCGCGACCATCATCGGCGTGCATAAGTCAACGGTCTCACGCGAGATTACTCGCAACGGCGGAGGGCGCGGCTACCGCCCCAGGCACAACTGGGCGCGCTTAGAAGATCGAGAACTTGATCGTTAGGTACTTCTTCGGGTTCTGCCGGAAGTCGTAGAGGAGTTTGACTGATTCGGCGGAGAGTTGATTGACGTTGTTGTAGAGTTGATCGTCGGTGAGGAGTTTGCCGGCTGAGCCTTCGCCGCGTTGGACGCTGGCGACGACGGTATCTATGCGCTCGGCGGTGGTGTTGAAGCGGGCGATGGCGGCGCGGGCGTCGTTGTAGAGGGCTTCGTCGGTGAGCAGCCGACCGGCCGTGCCGCGGCCGGCGCGTACGTCGGCGGTGATCTGGCTGATCTGATCGACGGCGGTGTTGAGCCGCGTAATGGCGGAGCGCGCTTCGTTATAGAGCGCCTCGTCGGTGAGCAGCCGACCGGCCGTGCCGCGCCCGCGGCGTAAGTCTTCGGAGATGCCTTTCAGTTGCACGGTCACGTCGTTGAGATTGTTGTAGAGCGCCGGGTCGTTGACGAGTTTGCCGGCCGAGCCTTGCCCGGTTCTGATCTGCGTGATCAAATCCTGCGACTCGCGCACGGTGCGATTCAAGTTGTCGTAGAACGCTTCGTCATTAACGAAACGGCCGAGCGTGCCTTGCCCTTGATTGATCTTGCCGGTGATGTCGGTCAGTTGCGCCGACAGTTTATTGAGTTGCTGCACGAGGTCGTTGCCGTTGGTCGTCAACTGATCGAAACCGGCGGATTGCACCGAGCGCAGTTCGTAATTATTAGAGACGGGCTGGCCGAGGGCCGTGCCGGGCAGAATGTTGATGACTTTGTCTGAGCCGAGCAGACTGGGCGAGGTGAGTTGCGCGGACGAATCGGTGCGGATCAATTCAGTCACGGGGCGACCATTCACCTTGCTGTCAATCGAGAGCGTCGTCTCGACGCGCGGGTCGTCAGGATTGTTCGTCGCCGGCAGCAACTGCACGTCGTCCACTTTGCCGATGCGCACGCCCGCGAGGCGCACCTCCGCGCCGGGGCGCAAGCCGTCGGCGCTGGCGAACTTGGCTTGTAAGCGTAGTTTGCGCGCGAACGAGATATCGCCCGATGCGCTCAGGATCAATAGGATCAGCACGACGACCGAGATGATGACGAGCAGCCCGACGCGCACCTCGCGCATGCCGATAGTTTTCTTTGCTGGAGGCATAGATGGCTGTTAGCTGTTAGCTGTTAGCTGTTAGCTTCTGCTTTGTTTTAGCTGAAAGCTAATCGCTAATCGCTAACAGCTTCCTCACTTTCCTCTCATGAATCTTTTAATGTACGGGTCGTCTTGCTTTTTCAACAACTCGTCCGTGCCGCTGAAGATAACGCGCCCGTCGCGGAGCATCAAGATTTTGGTGTTGATGAGACAGAGTTTCTGTCCCTCTTCCTCGAACATGACCTCGCCCTCGTCGTTCACGGCCGCATACTCGCTCGTCAAATACTCCACGTTGTTCATCTCGTGCGTGACGAACATGGAGGAGACATCTTCCAGATCGCGCAGCTTGATGGCCAATTCGCAGATAGTGCGCGCGGTGGGCGGGTCAAGCCCGGCGGTCGGTTCGTCGAACATGACGATCTGTGGGCCGCCGACGAGCGCACGCGCGATGCCGACGCGCCGCCGCATGCCGCCCGATAGCTCGGCGGGCATCTTGTCCACCGCATCTTCCAGATAGACGAAGCGGAGCATGCGCAGCACTTCCTGTTCAACTTCATCTTCGGGCACGCCCTGCTCGTGCAAGCGATACGCGACGTTATCGTAAACCGACAGCGAGTCGAAGAGCGCGCCCTCCTGAAAGATCATGCCGATGTTTTTGCGCACGCGCATCATCTCGTGCTCGCTGTAGTTGGTCACGTCTTCGCCGTTGACGAAGACCTGCCCCTCGTCAGGCTTCAGTAGCCCGAGCAGCAACTTAATCGTCGTAGACTTGCCCGTGCCCGATCCGCCGAGGATGATTTTTGTCTCGCCGCGCATCACCGTAAAGGAGAGATCGTCCAGCACCTTGCGGTCGCCAAAGCTCAAGGTGACGTTGCGAAACTCGATGGCAGGGACGACGCGGTCTTCATCCTCGATCTCCTGAAAAGTCGATTCAGCCGCCGCGTCGCTGACGCGATGATCAATGTCTTCGGCGGGCGGCGCATCGGCGCGGTGTTGTGTGTCGAGTTCGGTGGAGGCCATAAATATGTGTGCCCGGCTAATCAGGTGGGCATGTCCAGAATAACCTGTAATAACTTTGCAAGGAAGAAGTCGGCGACGATCACGAGAATAGATGATGTGACCACGGCCGATGTGGTCGAGCGGCCGACGCCGACCGTCCCGCCCTCGGTGCTCAAGCCTTTGTTGCACGAAACGCCGGCGATGATGAGCGCGAAGACGATGGGTTTGAGCACGCCGCCGATGATGTCGTCTGTCGTGATGCCATGGCGGACGGAAGTTAAGAACGTCGCCATCGGCATGCCGTAGAGACCGGACGAGACCGCGCCGCCGCCGACGATGCCGACAATATCAGCGATGACAGTTAAGAGCGGCAGCGTGACGATCAACGCGACGAGCCGTGGCGCGACGAGTTTGCGCACCGGGTCTGTACCGAGCGCACGCATCGCATCGATCTGTTGCGAGACGACCATCGAGCCTAACTCCGCCGCGATGGCCGAGCCGACACGACCGGTACACATGAGAGCCGTCAGCACGGGGCCGAGTTCGCGCACGAGCGAGAGCGCGACGAGATAGCCGGTCTGATCCTGCGCGCCGTAATACTTGAGCGTCGGATAGGTTTGCAGCGTCAACACGCCGCCGGTAAAGAACCCGGTCAGAATAATAATCGTCAACGAGCCGACGCCGATCACGTCCGCCTGCGCGATCATTTCGTTGAAATATGTGGGCCGGCGAAACAGTCGCCGCGCGGCGCGGGCGATCAGCAAACTCGTCTCTTGGACTTCGAGCAGGGAACGGGTGGCGATATTCATGAACGATAGTTGGCAACTGACCCGCGTATACGCTCGTCCGGCGCAACGCACGATGTTATGACGGCGTAAAATGTGCTGCGCGGCAGCGCCTGATTGTCGCACACTAACGCTTGGAGCGCGCCGCAAAATGCAACCAGCATTAACGAGCAAGTTATCATGCGCAAAAACGAGCCGGTGCGTCAAGAGACAAGCGGGCAGGCGGCAGCGAAACGCAAACAGACAAATGGGCAAAATGTAAGCCAGCCGCAGAGAGTTGCCTATGCTTCTCTCTGCGGCTGGCTTTCATGCGCTTGCCTCAGTTTATCTTTAGCTTACCTGTCAGGGCCGGCGACCCCCGTTGGGCAACTGGCGGCGTAGGCGGCGACGTTCGCGCAGCACTTCGGCCGGCGGCGTGTTGTTGTTGTCGCCATTTGACTGTGTGGCGGATGGGCGGTTCGGGTTGGGGAAGCGTTCGCGCGGGAGGCGACGTTGCTCGCCTTCCGGTCTGCTCCCAATGCGTTCCTCGCGTTGACGGCGGCGTAGCTCACGGAAACGTTTCAACTGCTCCGGCGTCAACAACTGGCGCACCTTAAGTTCCGTCTGCGCGTTGAGGCGGGTCAAAGATTCCTGTGCGGTGGCCACGTCGCGCGCACGCTCGCTGACGATATTCTGCTCCGGGTTCTCGGCATAGATCGCCTGATTGAGCGCCCGCCGGGCTTGCCGCAAGCGCATCTGGGCCACAGCGAGGTCTTGTTGATGCTGTCGGGCGATGGCGACGAGTTGCGTGCGCTGTTCATCCGAGAGATCGAGCGCGGGGAGAAACTTCATATCGCCCTCGCCGGGGCGCGGCTGTTCAGCCTGCGTGGGCGTGGT
>JANMAD010000592.1:0-2342 GCA_031359515.1 Acidobacteriota bacterium
GTGCGCGAGCGTAGATTGCGCTGCACCGTCTCGCAGATTTTTATGTCCTCAAGCTGAATCTCGTCGCTGAACTCGATTGTTTGTTTGACGCGCGTCTGCGTCGCTTCACTTTCCGGCGCGCGGAAGTACCACTCGAAGATGGTCAGCGTGCGCTCCGCGCCGAGCGGCACGATCAGATTCGTCGAATAATTGTCCGCATAGACGTTGAGCATCAGATTCGGGAAGACCCAGAAGAATTGCGCGGCGGCGTCCGTGTCGCCCGCGCCCGTTTGCAGGCGCGTCGCGGTCGCCTGTTTGAGCGGCGCGTGCTGGATCGAATAGCAGCGGCGCGTCTCGGTGCGATAGCGCGCGTAGTCAAGCTCGCGGTTGAGCGCGGGATGCACGATGGGGATGTGATAGCCTTCGAGATAATTGTCCACATAGACTTTCCAATTACAGTCCAAGTGCCAATCCTTACGCGCCGCCAAACGCATCGCGCGCCAATCATCGCGTTGCCCGACCCGCGCCGGCATGTCTTCCAAAGTATCGGCGAGCGGCGCACAGTGCGGATCGAGATTGACGAAGACGAGCGGCCCCCACGTCTCCACGCGAAACTGCGGCAAGCCGTTCGCTGCTTTGCTGAAACACTCGACGCCCGCAAACTCCGGCGTGCCCGTGAGCCGCCCGTCGAGCGCGTAAGTCCAGCCGTGATAACCGCATTGAAAACTCTTGCGCTGGCCGCATCCTTCGGCGACCGGCCCCGCGCGATGCCGGCAGACGTTCGAGAACGCGCGCAAACGTTCGTCCGCGCCGCGCGCGACGATGACAGGTTCGGCGGCTACCGTCGCGGTGAAATATTGCCCCGCCTGTTCAACTTGCTCCGCGCGGCCGACGAGTTGCCACGTGCGCGCGAAGACCTGTCGCTGCTCGGCGGCAAGCACGCGCGCATCCGTGTACCACGCGGCGGGCGGCGTTGCCGCGTGCGTTAGTCGTTCGTCAAACTTGTAAACGTCTTCGCTCAACCTTCAATCTCAGCACGGTCCGCGCGTTGTCTAAGCAGCACGAACGCGGGATAGCTTACCGCCAACAGCACGAGCGCGTACACACTGTTGCGCGTGTCGCCAGCCACCGCGCCGACGAGAAACGCGATTGAGCCGACTAGCGCGAGGCCGGTCGTCCACGGATAGCCCCACGCGCGATACGGGCGCGCGGCTGCGGGTTCGCGCCGCCGCAGCACGAAGACAGAGACGAACGAGAGCGTGTAATTCGTCACGAAGAAAAAGGCGAGGCCCGCCAGCACGCGCTCGAACGTGCCACTGAAAACGATCATCGCCACCGCGATCAATGTACTGACGAACAACGCGACGCTTGGCGTGCCGCCTTCGTTCACCGTCATCGCGCGCGGACAGAACAGCCCGTCGCGGCCCATCGCGAACAGTATGCGCGGCGCGGCCATCGTGTTGCCGTTGAGCGCAGCGAGCAGCGATACGAGTGCGAGCAGGCTAATAATCACACCGCCCCGCGCACCAAAAACAATTTGCGCCGCTGAGCCGACCGCGAGTTTGTCGCCCGCAAGTTGCGCGAGCGGCAAGACGCGCAGCAACGCCAGATTGACCAGCAGGTAGATCACGATCACCGTCAACACGCCGCCCATCATCGCGCGCGGGATGTTGCGCGCACTGTCGCGCACCTCGCCGCCGAAGTACGCGATTGATCCCCAACCGTCATACGTGTAGATGATGCCCTGCAACGCCAGCACCAACGCGGCGAGCAGCGCGAGGCCGTGTGGGCTGGGCGGTGTTGCCACGACGGGCGCGCTCGTCACAGCCTTATCGCCGAACATGAAGCACGCGGCAATGAGCGCGACGAAGGCTAACGTCTTGAGCAGGCTCGTTAGCTCTTGCGAACGCCCGCCCCATAGCACGCCGCGCCATTGCAACAGAGCGAAGGCGAGCGTGCCGCAGAGCGCGACCGTCAGCCCGCGCCCCGCTAGTTGTCTGACGAGCGCGCCCGCGTACTCGCCGACGACGATGGCGACCGCCGCAATCGTGCCGCACGTTGAGAGCCAATCGCTCCAGCCGACGATGAAACCGGGATACGCGCCGAGCGCATGGCGCACATAAACATACTGCCCGCCGGAGCGTGGCAGCATCGTGCCGAGTTCTGCGACCGAGACCGCGCCGAGCAACGCGTACAATCCGCCCAGCAACCACGCGCCGATGAAGAGCCGCGCGTCGGGCAGTTGCGCGGCCACGTCGCCGGGCGTGCGCAGAATGCCCATGCCGATGGTGATCCCGACTGTCACCGCCAACCCGAACGCGACGCCCAACACGCGCAACAGACGCCCGCGTGGAGCAGTGGAG
>JANMAD010000608.1:0-4635 GCA_031359515.1 Acidobacteriota bacterium
GGCGTCTGCCTGATCTCCGGCACGTACATCTTCGTCGAATCGGGCACGGGCCGCCCGCTCCGTTACCCGGAAGCGCAACCGACACCCGCAGATGACGCTGTCGCGCCGTCGAACGAGCAAGCGCCGTTTCTCACGCCCGAAGGGCGCGGCGCAATTGCCGAGTTCCCGTATGTCGGCACGGGCTTTCATGTGGGTGACGGCTTTATCGTGACCAATCGGCACGTCGCGGCCGAGCCGTGGGTGGCCGACGAGCGTTCGCTGGTCTTCAGCAGCAGCGTCAGCGGTAAACCGCGTCTGACGAAGCTGCTCGCCTATTTTCCCGGCATCAAGCAACCGTTCGTTTTGCATCTCAAGCAAACTTCAACGCGCGACGATATTGCGGTCTGCACATTCGAGATGACAAACCCGCCGGCCACTATCCCGGCGTTGCCGCTTGATAACGAATCGGACGCGGCGGCGGTGGGTAAAGCGGTCGTGTTAATGGGCTACCCGTCGGGGCCGGATCGCATCCTCGCTTCCCTGCCTGACGAAGATGCGAATAACATCAAGCAGCGGTTCGGCTCGTCGGTTGACGTGCTGGTCGGTCGCCTCGCCGAGCTAAATCTCATCAAGCCGCTCACGACGCAGGGGCACATCACAGACTTACAAGCGCACCGGCTTATCTACGACGCGCGGGCCGCCGAAGGCAGTTCCGGCGCGCCGCTCTTCGGGCAGACGGGGCGCGTCATTGCCGTCAACTTCGGTCTCTTCACCGAAATGGCCGACGCCAACTTCGCCGTGCCTGTCCGCTACTCCATCACCCTCCTGCAACGCGCGGGCTGGAAACCCGCCACGCCGGAGTCAGACACCGCCCCCAACAGCAATACAGTTAAAGATGCTCACGCCAACACGGCCGCAGCTAATCAGGCGCACTGACCCCAACATGACATCATTCCGTTTGTGACAATCGCGAAAGCGTCACAGGCGCATACGCCGGGCAGAGGGCATGCTTTATCCTCGGCAAACTCGCCGTGATGTTTTTGACAGGCAGTTTGTGGACAAGCTAACCTTGCGCCTTTGTGTGCCCGCGCGGATCGTCAACTATAGGGGTGCAATTAACGTCATAGGGAGTGCTTGCGCCGATCTTGTCCGCCACTGCCGCTACTGCCAAATTAAGCTTTGCGTTCGATCATCTTTCCAGAGAACGGGCGCATGCGTTCAGCCGCGCTCTCATCGTGTCGCTCTTGAGCTTGATCATGTTGGCCGGTTTCGGGCTGCGCGCGTATCGGCTGAGCGCAGAAGGTTTGAGCGAGGACGAGTTGAACAAGCTGAACGCGGTCGCGGATTACCGTGCGCACGGGCTGACTTCGACTAATGGCGAGCATCCGTTTCTAATGAAGGCGCTGCTCGCGTTAAGCGTCATCGCGGCCGAACGGTGGAACAACACGCGCCTCGTGGCGTCGCACACGCAGTTTCATATTGAAGAAGAGACGGCGTTGCGCTTACCCGGTGTGCTGCTCGGCACGTTCACCGCGCTCCTGTTATTTCTCATCGTCACGGAGTTATTCGGGCCTGTGCCAGCCCTCGTCGCTGCGGCGCTCTGGGCGCTCGACCCGGCCGCCATCGGCTTCAACCGGATCGCCAAGGAGGACACGTTCCTGCTCTTCTTCTTCCTTTTGGCGAACGTCTTCTGGCTACGCGGGCGGCGCGCGGCCGAAACGTGCGAGCCGCATTTCAGACGTTATCAATGGGCGACGGCCGCCGCGTTCGGCGCGATGCTCGCGTCGAAATATATGCCGCATTTGATCGCCATCAGCGCCAGCTACTACCACATCTTTCAGGCCATACCGGCGACGCGCTGGCGGCTGGGCCGGCCGCGCTGGCTCTTATTTTTCGCGTTGATGGGCGCGGTGTTCGTGCTATGCAACCCGCCGATCCTCTTGCCCGGCACGTGGCACGAGATGCGCATCTTCGCGGGCGAGCGGCGCATGGGGCACGCCAGCTATGAGTTCATGGGGCAACTCTATCGCAACCAGATGACGCTCTGGCTCAAAGGCATGCCGTGGTATTTTTATTACGCCTTCATCGCCTTCAAGCTCCCGTTGTCGGTCGTCGTCGGCTTCATGATCGGGCTGCCAATCCTCTTTACCAGACGACTCGGCGATGGTCGCTACTTCGTTCTCTTCTGGCTCTTCTATTGGTTCTTCCCCTTCACATTTCTCGGCGGCAAGTTTTTGCGCTACTTCACGGTTGCGCTGCCCGTCGTGCTGCTCACGACCGCCATCGGCATCGAAGCCGTCGCGCGCTGGCTCACACAGTCGTTGGCGCGGCGCGGTGCGCCGGACAAAGTTCGCGTCATCGCACATGCCGGCGTCATCTTTTGTGCGCTCATCTGTTCCGCTTATGCCTCCGCGAGTGCGATGCCTTATTACCGGCTCTACACGAACGCGCTCGGCGGTGGACAGGCAGGCGCGGGCTACTATTTTCCGCACGATGAGTTCTACGACAACGCTGTGCGTTCGACGGCGCAAACGGTCGCGATGCTCGCGCGCCCCGGTGCGCGCGTTGCCAGCGAAACGCCGGAGCTTTTCACGCACTACGCACGTGCCGCCGGGCGCAACGATCTGGCTGCGGTCGCGCTCTCCGACCGCGCGGCCCTTGCGCAACTCGCACCCGGCGACATCATCATCGTGGCCCGCGGCCGGCGCTATTTTAATAACGATGCCCTGCTCGCGCGGCTAACGACCGTGACTGCGCCGACAAAAGATGTGCTCATCGGCGCGACGCAGGCCACGCGCATCTACGTGCTTGATGAAGCGACCATACAGGCGCTCGCTGAGTTTCTGAGAGCATGAGCCACGCTAACTTTGGCAACTGTCGTGTGCCCCCCTTGCATCGCAGGCAGATGCGCTATCGTTAACGTTGTGCCGCGCGTTCGCGTCAATTGTCAGAGATGAAGCGTACCAGTCCCTCGCCCGCACGTCGGCATGGTTATTGCCGCACGGTTTTGCGGTAGAATAGTTTTCACGCGCCAAGTCAGGTTTGACCGTGGCGACTGCTTTATCAGGCGCAGTCGTTTCGCTCCAACCGGAGTAAGTTGCTGAACAAGAGGGGGGAATACGGAACAGTGCTGAACAGTCTGGCCTCTACGCGCACTATGCGACAAGCGGTCACAATCTTTTTATCTCTGCTCCTCTTTCTGCTCCCGACCGCACAGTTCCGCCTGTGGGCGCAGACTTCTGCCGCCAGCGCGCAGCCCGTGCCCGCCATCGCCACCCAAACGCAAGCCGGCTTCCATCTTGAGCGCATCCCCATCGCAGGTGGAGCGGAACTGTTGACCGTCTTCGGCCAACTTCCCGGCATCGCCCAAGCGGGCGCAAAGCAGACTCAACTTGACGGCGCGATCATGCCGCTCGATTCGCCGCCGGACGTACCGCTCGTCACTATCTTGCGCGACACGCTCGGCGACGAGACGCGCGAGAACGACCGTCTGCGCTACGTCTGGATGCACACTTACACGCGCCCCGGCGCAAGGCAGCGCGCCGCCGCGGCCGTGCCCTTTCTCTATAATCGCGTCGGGAACAAAGGCGCGAGCAAGCAGAGCGTGCCGACACCGATTATCGATCTCGCTGCGACCGAGCAAGAGGTCTGGCAAAAGCTCTTCTGGTCGGCGCTGCAAACGCTCTTCGTCGATCCTTATGGCTTCGCGCTCAAAGCGCCGACGCGCACATATCGCCGCAACGTAACCGATTATCGCAAGGCGCACATCATTAGCGCGCTCGCCATTCTGTCGCTTTACGAAGCCGAACAGGGCAGCGCAAACATCTTCTCGCCCGGCGAGTTGCACGAGATACAAGCGCGGCTGATGCTGACCGAGAAAACTTTCGGCGGCATTGTGGACGACATCTACTTGCAGCGCGTCTATCAACAACAGACGAGTCAATGGCTCGACACACGCGGGCATAATTGGGAACTATTACGCCAGCAGGCAGAAGTCAACGGTCTCATCTTCGAGCCGCTGCAACTGCCCGACGGCAGCGCCACCCACGCTATGCTCTGGGTCGCGCGGACTGAGCTTGAGGCAAACAGCCAACGCCAATTTCATGCGCGTTTTCTTAACATCGCTGATCCGTGGGGCGACAAGCGGTTGCGCAATTGGCAGGGCTATACCGAAACGCGCTACTACGATGCGGAGGGGCGCGCCGTCGCGCCCGACACGAAGGACGCGCACGCGGTCGAACTGATCCCGCTCGCGCTCTATGGTCTCGATCATCCCAAGATTCCGATCTTGCTCGTGGACTTTCGCGCCGCGCTCAATCCGAAACAGCGCGAGCTATCGCGGCGCGTACTGGAAGATGTGGCGCGCAACGTGCTGGCCGTCTCACGCTTCGATTTGCCATATTTCCTCGGGCGCACCGTCTATGATTATGTTACGGATAAGCGCGGCATGGATCTGAACCAGACCTCGCGGCTGCGCGCTTACACGCAACTCAAACTGCTCCTCTCGCTCGATGCCGCGCTCGATCCGGCCTTCCGCACCGAGGTCAGTCGCCGCCTTGAATACGTTTCGCTCAATCCATTGGAGAATGATCGCATGGCGCAGGCGGCATTAGCCCGCGCGCAATACGCCGCGCTGCTCGACTATGCCAAACGTGC
>JANMAD010000660.1:0-1780 GCA_031359515.1 Acidobacteriota bacterium
CACGGATGCGCCGGTGCGCCCGCGCATCGTCGTGCCCGTGTCGGCCGCAGCGGCGATGGAACAGCGCGCGGTTGTTAAGGAGATGCCCGCGCCGGTGCAAAAAGCTCCGTTGCCTGCGCGCGTTGAAGGGGCGCGCAAAGATGTCGCCCGACCGGAGGAAGCGCGCGAGCCGTTCCTGCGGCGCATGTTCGCGGGCGAGCGCCTGCAACGTTGGCTCGTCGTGCTGCTTATCCTCGCCGGCTTCGCGCTGCTGCTGCTCGGCGTGCGACATTACGTGGCGGCTAATAACGCGCGCCCGGCACAGACGACGCAAGCGACCAACACAAACGCGCCCGCCAACGTCAACTTGCAAACGGGCCGCGAAATGACGACGATCACGAACGTCAACTTGCGCTCCGGCCCGAGTCGCACGTTTCAGAAGTTGGGCGAAGCCGAGCGCGGCTCGCGTGTGCGCGTGTTGCAATGCAATGGCTCTTGGTGTGAGGTGCAGATCATCGCGCACGGCGAGCCGCGCGCAGATGCGGGCGGCGCTGAGCAGGGCTGGCTTGATGCGACGAAGTTGCGGTAATTTGTCTCAGGCAAGAGGTGACATAAGACTGTGAGCATACTGGATTCGATCCGCAAATGGATTGACGGCGAGGTGGCGGAAGACCCACTCGCGGACGTGGATGAGCAGTCGCGTCCGCGCCGCGTGTGGGAAGAGTTTCTGGTGAAGATCGCGCGCGAGATCGAGCACGTGATGCAGCGCGAGATGTTCACCCCACCCGGGGGCCCCACTTATATCCCGCCTGAGTACATTGTCTATCTGAGCGCGGACGACGATAAGGAATGGCAGGGCGAGAAGCGGCGCGGCTTAGAACAAGGACTGTTTTACGTTCTCTCCGAGCGCGCACGCGAGTTGAGCGGGCAAGCGCAACTGGCGACGAAATCTTTCGCCGTCGAACTGCGCGTTGACGGCACGCTCAACAAGAACGAGTTTCGCGTCCAACCCGTCTGGGACTCGACCGAGGGCGGGCACACGATGGTCACGCCGCGCTCAACGGAAGTGGGCGCGGCGACTGTGCCCGACGAAGTTGCGGACGAAGCCGAGCCGACCGAAGGCGAAGTGACGCGGGTGCGTGCGCGCGTGGCCCCCGAGCTTTATTCGGTGGAAATCTGGCGCGGCGGCGTGCGCCAGACGGTCGTGCCGGTCTCGAAACCGGAGATCACTATCGGGCGCGGCTCGAAATCAGTCGCGGTCGATCTGCCGATCAAGGGCGACCCGGAAGTGAGCCGCGTCCATGCCGTTTTAGCCCGCGACCCGGAAGGCAAATACTGGTTGACCTCGAAGGGGCGCAACCCGACGGTCGTCGGCGGGCACGAGTTGCCGCGCGAGGAAGGCACGGAAATCGCGCCCGATGACAAGATCGAAATTTGCAGCTACACCCTACGGATTCAACCGAAATAATTTTGCGTAATTTTCACTCTAGCGTAAGGAGAGACGAAGAATGACTTACATCGTGGTCGAGTTGTGTGTTGATTGCAAGTACACAGACTGCGCGGCGGTCTGCCCCGTCGAAGCGTTTCACGAGTTGCCCGACCGCCTCTACATCAACCCTGTGACTTGCATTGACTGCGACGCCTGCGTGCCCGAATGCCCGGTCGAGGCCATCTTCTCGGAAGCGACGCTGCCCGAACAGTACGCCGACTGGCTGGAACTGAATGCCGAAGCCGAGAACCACCCCATCCTTAGCATGAAAAAAGAAGCCCTCTTCGGGCCAAGCTGCACCGGCCCGCAGCC
>JANMAD010000669.1:0-2966 GCA_031359515.1 Acidobacteriota bacterium
ATGGTCACATAACGTGGCATCGGCGAGAGGCCGGCCTGGCAGCAGGCCCGGCCGGCCTCTCGCTTAACTACTACCTGCTGCCGTGCTTCAACTGCGCTTATCAATAATGGAGTTCAAGCAGATGCGCCATACGCAGATAAAACGACTTCGGGCCGCCGCAAAACTTCTCGGCCTTATCCTCCCCCTCGCCAGCGCGCTCATCTTCAATTCATG
This sequence comes from Acidobacteriota bacterium, assembly GCA_031359515.1. Classification (GTDB taxonomy): domain Bacteria; phylum Acidobacteriota; class Blastocatellia; order Pyrinomonadales; family Pyrinomonadaceae; genus QHXQ01. The sequence goes on from JANMAD010000669.1 coordinate 214, forward strand.
TACCGGCACGCGCGAAGAGGTGCAGACTGTCAGTGTGCCGCAACCTACGCAGACGACACAGCCTGCGCCCAGCACGTCCCCATCCGTGCAGACCGCGCCGCTCGCATCGCCTACGCCGAGTGTTGCCCCAATCCTCGCGCCGCCGCCAACGACCGACATCAATAATAAGCTCGCGCAGATTTTTCAAGGCGCAGTGCAACTCGATACCACGCAACCGGTCAACTCTTTCAGCGGCGATTTCAACGGCGACGGCTCTGAGGACATCGTTATTGTGGTCAAGCCTGTGGCCGATAAACTCGCGGACATCAACAGCGAAGTGGCCAACTGGATTCTGGAGGACCCGCAGCAAATAGTCCTCCCTGATCAGACGAAGGCCACGCAGATTTTGCCACCACCCGCCGCGCCGCCGCGCGTCCAAGCGGCCGACGTGCTGCTGACTGTCATACACGGCCACAAGGAGACGGGCTGGCGTAATCCCGCCGCGCAACAAACCTATCTCCTCAAAAACGCGGTCGGGCGCAAACTACACAGGGAGTCGTTGCAGGAAGCGCGCACTGGTTACAAGACGCTCGCCCCGCGCTTACACGGCGATATTGTTGATGAAGAATTAAACGGCGCGCACGGCTGTCTTTTCTGGGCAGGCGCGAAGTATGTCTGGTTTCCGCTGCCACAGCCGAAGCGATAAAAACAGACGTGCCGCATCAGTCGCGCAAGCAACATACCTGCGCCACGTACCTTGCTTGACGCTCTCACGCGCAGCATGTTAGGTTTGCCGCCTAAGTTCACCTCAATATTTTTGGCCGCCGCATTCGTTGTTCGAGGACGAGGAGACGCGCTTGACTGCGCCCGCGCTGAAGCAGACCCCACTGAACGCCATGCACCGCCGCACGGGCGGGCGCATGGTGGATTTCGGCGGTTGGGATATGCCCGTGCAATACCCGGCCGGCACGGTCGAAGAGCATCTGCGCACGCGCCGCCACGCCGGTCTCTTCGATGTCTCGCACATGGGCGAGATCGAAGTGCGCGGGCAAGATGCAATCGCCTTCGTCAATCGCCTCTGCTCGAATGATGCGAGCAAACTTGTGGACGGGCAGGCACAATATTCCGCGCTCACCACACCAGCCGGCACGGTCGTGGACGATCTGCTCGTCTATCGTTTCGCCCAGGATCATCTACTGCTCGTCGTCAACGCATCAACGACTGACAAAGACTGGGACTGGCTCAACGCGCATCGCGGCGACGAACAGATCGAGTTGCAGAATCGCAGCGCGGAGTTCTGCCAGATCGCCGTGCAAGGCCCGGACGCCATCGGCATCCTGCAACAATTGACCGCGACGCCGCTCGCCGAGATCAAGTATTACCATTTCCGCGCAGGCCAAGTTGACGGCGTTGATGCGATCATCTCGCGCACAGGCTACACGGGCGAGGACGGCTTCGAGGTTTACGCCGCGCCGGACAAGGCCGCGCAACTCTGGCAACGTCTGCTCGACACGGGCCGGCATGGCACGGACGAAGGCATCCTGCCTTGCGGGCTGGCCGCGCGCAACACGCTCCGGCTCGAAGCCGCGATGGCGCTCTACGGGCACGAGATCACTGAAGAGACCACGCTGCTCGAAGCCAATCTCGGTTGGATTTGCAAACTCAACAAAGGCGACTTCACGGGCCGCGCACGGCTCGCGCAACAAAAAACTGACGGCATCACACGCAAGCTTGTCGGCTTTGAAGTCACCGAGCGCGGCATCGCCCGCGACGATCAGGATGTGCTAGTCAATGGTCAAAAGGTCGGGCGCGTCACCTCCGGCAGCCCCGCGCCCTACTTGAAGAAGAACATCGGCATGGCTTACGTCCCCGGCGAGTTTGCTAACGAGGGACAGGAGATACAGATCGACGTGCGCGGTCGTCCCGTCGCCGCGCGCATCGTCCCTGTGCCGTTTTATAAACGTGAGAAGCAGAGCTAATAGCTGTTAGCGATTAGCTAAAACTAAAATTATCCTGCGGCTGTCTATGCGCCGCTCAAGCTTGCTCAGAGACAGAAAAGCTAATAGCTAACAGCTAACAACTAATCGCTAACAGCTATTCAGGAGATGCAATGGCGAACATTCCGGAAGATTTGCACTACAGCAAAGACCACGAGTGGGTCAGGGTCGCGGGCGACATCGCGACGGTCGGCATCACCGATCACGCGCAGCATTCGCTGGGCGACGTGGTCTTTGTCGAACTGCCGCGCGTCGGTGACAAGTTCGTGGCGCACGAGGCGTTCGGCAACGTCGAATCGGTCAAGGCTGTGTCCGAGTTGTTCTGCCCCGTCGCCGGTGAGGTGACGGAGATGAACGAGACTTTGCAGGACGAGGCCGAAGCAGTCAACACCGATCCATATGGAGTCGCGTGGATGATTCGCCTGCGCATGACGAATCCCGGCGAGGTAGATGGCTTGATGAACGCCGCCGAGTACGAAGACTACACCAAGGCTGAAACGGAGTAAGCGACGTTGCGTTACATTCCGAACTCGCCGGCCGAGCGCGCCGAGATGCTGCGCACCGTCGGTCTCAACGCGCCTGAAGAACTGTTCTCGTCGATCCCGGCCGACATACTGCTGCGCGCTCCGCTCAACACACCGGCCGCGCTCTCCGAACCGGAACTGCTCGCGTATTTCGACCGCCACGCCGCGAAAAACACGGCCGCCTACCGGCCGAGTTTCTTAGGCGCGGGCGCGTATGCCCACTACGCGCCGACAATCATTGACGCGCTCATCC
>JANMAD010000663.1:0-5532 GCA_031359515.1 Acidobacteriota bacterium
CCCACTCGCGCGTGTCGGTGCTGATCTCAAGTTTCAAACGTGCGCGTGTGGCGGGGTCGCGCAGGCGCGCGAGCGTCTGCTCCGTGCCGCCTTCGAGCGCCCAAGGCGGCAGGCACGCGCTCAGGGCCGTGCTGCCGGCGATGTATGGATAAACGTCCGCCGTGATGTCGAGACCTTGCCTCTGTGCGGTGGCGATGCGGCGCAGAACTTCGGGCATGCGCCCCCAGTTCTTTTGATACGCCGTCTTGAGATGCCAGATTTCGACGGGGATGCGGGCGCGCCGCGCGATCTCGAAAACTTCGGCGAGCGAAGAATCGAGCGCGTTCGCTTCGCTGCGTTGATGCGTCGCATAGATGCCGCCGTACTTGTGCGCGACCTTTGCCAGTTCGACGATCTCATCCGTCTTGGCAAAACGCGCGGGCACGTATTGCAGCGAGGTCGAGAGACCGAGCGCGCCCTGCTCCATCGCTTCGGCGACGAGTTGACGCATCTGATCTAACTCCGGCGGCGTGGGCGCGCGATTGTCGAAGCCGACGACGTAGGCGCGCACCTGCGTTGCGCCGACGAACGTGCCGAGGTTGATGCCCATGCCCTGTCGTTGGACGCGGTTGAAGTATTCATCGAGCGTGCGCCAGTCAACCGTCAGATTGAAGCGGCGGTAGAACGGCTCGTCCTCTTTGATCAGCCGCTCGTTGATCGGCGCAATCGAACCGCCCTCGCCCGTGATCTCGGTTGTCACGCCCATCATTACTTTGCTCATCGCGCGCGGATCGATCAACAAATATTGTTCAGACTGACCCAACATATCTATGAAGCCCGGCGCGACGACCAGTCCATGCGCGTCAATCTCGCGCTTCGCCCGCGCCCCGCGCGGTACGCGCCCGACCGCGATGATGCGGTCGCCTAGCACCGCCACGTCCGCGCGAAAACCCGGCGCGCCCGTGCCGTCAACCACGAGACCGTGCCGGATGACCAAGTCGTACTCAGCCGGCGCAGCACGATTGACTGAGGGAAACAAGGCAAGCAGTATGAGCAGCACGAGCGCGCAGCTTGTGGCGGGGCGAAGCGATTTCATCGAGTCCTCCGAAACGGTTTGTCAGCAGAGAGCGGACGGCGCTGCATCGTAATGCTTCCTACTGTGCGCTGTCCATGCTTTATCTCAGGCGGCAACTTATAATCTCGTTGAGCTTGGCCGGTGGATGATAACGAATGGTGGAAGAGAAAACTGAACAACGAAGCGTGCCGCTCGGCGCGATTGCGCGTGCGGTCGGCGGACAACTAACGGGTGATGCATCGCTCGTCGTGGCCGATGTCACGCACGACTCGCGGCAAGCGCAACCGGGCAGTCTGTTCGTCGCCATCAAGGGCGCGCAGTTCGACGCGCATCAGTTTATCGCACAGGTGCTGGCGCAGGGCGCGGTCGGTGTCATCTCCGTGCGCGAGCGACCCGCCGACTTTGCCGGGGCATGGTTGCGCGTCGCGGACGCGCGGGCGGCGCTGGCGCAGGCGGCGGCCGAAGTGCATGGGCATCCGTCACGCGAGTTGCAAGTCGTCGGCGTCACAGGCACGAACGGCAAGACGACGACGGCGCATCTCGTCGCGGCGATGGCCGAAGCGGCCGGGCACAAGGTTGCGCTTCTAGGCACGGTCGGGCATCGCATCGGTCGGGAGAAGATTGAGACCGAACACACGACGCCCGAAGCGAGCGACGTACAACGCTTCCTGCGCCGCGCCGTGAGCGCGGATTGCACGGCGGCCGTGATGGAATGCTCGTCGCAGGCGCTCGATCTGCATCGCTGCGACGCGCTGGAGTTTGCTTGCGCAGCGTTCACGAACCTGACACGCGATCATCTCGATTATCATCAGACGATGGCGGACTATTTCAACGCCAAGCGTCGTCTCTTCGATGGCCGCACGGGCGCAAAACCGCGCGCAGCAGTCGTGAACGTGGATGATCCTTACGGAGTCGAACTCGCGCTTGAGATTGAGCGCGGCGGCGGGCGCGGGCTGCGTTACGCGCTGAGCAATGAGGCCGATGTGACGGCGCACGATCTCGATGTAGGATTTGGCGGCATGAGTTTCAATCTGCGCACACCATACGGCGAGCGCGTCGTGCAGTCGCCGCTGGTCGGGCGGTTTCACGTCTATAATATTATCGCGGCGGTGGCGTGTGGCCTCACACTTGGTTACGAGTTGGATGTATTGACGCGGGCGGTTGAAGGTTGCGCGGGTGCGCCGGGACGTTTTGAGCGGGTGGCCCAAGCGGACGGCTTCGCGGTCGTGGTGGACTACGCGCATACGGACGACGCGCTCAGCAACGTCTTACGGACGGCGCGCGAGGTGACGCGCGGGCGCATCATCACGGTCTTCGGCTGCGGCGGCGACCGCGACCGCTCGAAGCGCGCCCCGATGGGCCAAGCGGCGGCCTCTTTGAGCGACATGGTTATTCTCACCTCCGACAATCCACGCACAGAAGACCCCGCACAGATTTTCGCCGACGTTGAAGCGGGGCTGCGCGCAGTCGGGAAGTCTTACTTGCAGCTCGTTGATCGGCGCACGGCGATTCACCGCGCGATTGCCGAAGCCCGCAGCGGCGACGTGGTACTCGTCGCGGGCAAAGGGCACGAGACTTATCAGATCATCGGCACGCAGACATTCCACTTCGACGACAAAGAGGTCATCCGCGAAGCGTTGACCGCGCGGCAGGGATAAGGATCGACGCAAGCCGTTGTTCACCGGCGGCACTGGCTTTAACGCTCATCCGCCGCATCTTCAGCCGCTACGTGCATCTGGTTATTGCGCGACCAGTACCAGTAAACGGGTAAGCCGAGCGCGATTAGTCCCAGCCCGATGAGCGACTGCTTGGGCGAGGTCATGACCGTGCTGCCGATCAGACAAGCGGTGACGAGCAGGAAGAGGATAGGGATAACGGGATAGCCCCATGTGCGATAAGGCCGCTCGGCATTCGGCATGCGGCGACGAAAGACGAAGACCGAGGCGGTCGCCAGCCCGTAGAAAATCCAGAGCGCGAAAATGGCGTAATCGGTCAGTTGATCGTATGAGCCGGAGAGCGCAAGCACGCCGGCCCAGATGCCCTGCACGACGAGGGCGCGCACGGGCACGTGCGTGCGTGGTGAGATGTGCGACAGGCTCTTGAAGAACAGACGGTCGCGCGCCATCGCGTAAGGGAAGCGACCGCCGGCCAAGACGGACGTGTGGAGCGCGCCGAAAGACGAGGTCATCAGCGCGGCCGAGATCAACATGACGGTTAGCGGCCCCAGAAAACGACGTGCGACTTCGGCCGCGACAGAAGACGACGCGGCGGGCACGTTAGCAATCTCGGTCGGTGTCAACACGTAGAAGTATGCAAGGTTGACAAAGACATAGAGCGTGCCGACGACGAGCATGCCGATGAAAAAGGCGCGGGGTAGATTGCGCTGCGGGTCGCGCACCTCGCCGGAGAGCGGCGCGACATTGTTCCAGCCATCATAAGCCCAGAGCGCGCCGAGCATCGCTGCGAAGAAGCCTGCCATCCCGCCCCGCGCCGCCGCGCTCACGCCTTCGCATGCGCCCCCCGCGTTCGCCAATGCGAAGTGTCCCCAGTCGCCACGCGCCAGCAGCACCGCGCCGACTCCGACCGCCAGCACGAGCGCGACCTTGATGACAGTTAAGACTGAGGCCACGTTGCCGCCCAATGCGACCGCGCCGCAGTTGATGAGCGTCGTGATAGCGAGCGCGGCGAGCGCGACCAGTTGCAAGTAGCCGAAAGAAAGCTCATGGCCAAGCAGGGGCAGCTTAAAAAAAGTCTTGTCGAGCGCGCCGCGTGTCAGATCGTTCAAGAAGATGGCGAAGCCGATGGCGAGCGCGGCTTGCGAGCCGGTGCGCGCGATGAAGAACTGCGTCCAACCGAACAGGAAACCCCAGCGCCGGCCGTAAGCCTCGCGGATGAAGACATACTCGCCGCCCGCGCGCGGCATCATTGCGCACAACTCTGCATAGGTCAGCGCGCCCGCGAGCGACAACAAGCCGGCCGCAATCCAGACCGCGATGACGCGCCCCGGCGTGCCCACGTTGCACGTCATCACGCGCGTCTTCAAAAACACGCCCGTGCCGATCATGTTGGCGATGTTGACTGAAGTCGCGGCCGTCAAGCCAAGCCCGCGCACAAGCGTGACCGGGTTATTGGTAAAAACTGGTTGGTTCATATAGTTGCCACTGACAGCAAAGTAGTAACGCTATTATCTCGTCCGCTAGAACGTTGTTCAGTCCGCCGACTCAGCGCGGCGCTGGCGCGACCAACCGGCCCGACCCTCCGCTTGCAAGCGGCGCAACTCAACCATGAACTCTTCGCGCCCGCGGTTTGCTTGCGCAGTCTTGCGCGTCTTCTCGGTCAAATATCTCTGCCCCTTGATGTCCGAATTTTGTAAGGCATCTGCCCATGCCCGCAATTGCCGCGAGATACTTTCAGCTAAAGATCTCAGATTTGAGATTTCAAATTTGAGATCAGCAAAGGCCGGCAATTTGTCGAGCAGACAGAGCATGGAGCGCACCTCGCCGGCCGAGCCGCGCGCGATGTAGAGAAAGATTAACCACTCCTGTGTCGTGCCGCGCTCATACCCTTCGGCGATATTATTCGAGACAGAAACGCTGGCGCGCTCAAGCTGATCGCGCAAACTACCTTGCCCTTTGAAACTCACGTTGCCGGTCAGTTTGTACACTGCCACCGCCAGCTTGATCGCCGCCTGCCAGACCGGAAGCTCTTCAAAGCGCGTGTATTTCATAGCTGCCCCCCGTTCTTACATTCTGTGAATCGAAATTTGAAGTCTCAACATCTGATCTCGAATCTCAAATCTCAGATTTCAAATTTCAAATTTGAGATCAAGAGCCATCATTACCAAATTTCATTCGTTAACAAGTCGTCATAAGTGTCCCGCTTGCGGGCCAATTCGAACCGTCCGTCTCCGCGCAGCATGACGACAGCGGGGATGGCGCGACCGTTGTAGGGGAACGATTGCGAGAGCGAGTACGCGCCGGTGTTCAAGAGCGCGAGCAATTCGCCGGGTAGCACATCCGCCGGCAGCAGGCGATAGTCAGGCAACTTGCCGCCGCCTTCGATGTCGAAGTAAACATCGGCGGAATCGCAGAGCGGGCCGGCCACTTTGTAAGGCGTGTCGTGCGGCGCGTCGGCGCGCTCGGCGGAGATGAGATGGTAATACCATTTGTAGCTGACCATCGAGAGCATGAGGTTGAAGCCCGCATCGGTTAACAGCCACACATCGCCGGTCTCCGGGCGACGCTTGATGTTGCGCACGGTCGTGAGGACTGTGCCGGCGTCGGCGATGACGCTGCGGCCGGGTTCGAGCAGGATCGTGAGATGCGCAAGCAGATGCTCCGCGCCAGCCGCACGGGCCGATTCGCGCGCGGCCTGAAGCGCCGCGTTTAGCACGTCGGCCGGCTCAAGATTAGCGCCAAGCATATCGCGTTCTTCTGCGGGGAGTTGATCGGCCTGTGAACGGTCGCGCAGATAGTTGA
>JANMAD010000028.1:0-9780 GCA_031359515.1 Acidobacteriota bacterium
GCGCTCGCCAACTTGCAGGTGCGTCTGCCCGCGCTCGTCATCGGCGGCGGCCTGACCGCGATTGATACCGCGACTGAGTTGTTCGCCTACTATCCCGTGCAAGTCGAGAAGATACTCCACCGGCACGAAGAGTTGTTGACAGAGATCGCCGACGCGGACATCTTCGCGCGCTTCGACGCCGAAGAGCGCGCCGTCTATGAAGAATTTCTCATGCACGGCCGCGCGATCCGGGCCGAGCGCGAGCGTGCGCGGGCAGCTAACGAGTCGCCCAATTTTATCCCGCTCGTGCGCGCGTGGGGCGGCGTCTCCATCGCTTATCGCAAACGCTTGCAGGACTCGCCCGCCTACCGGCTGAATCACGAAGAGGTCGTCAAGTCGCTCGAAGAAGGCATCGGCTACGTCGAGAACATGACGCCCGTCGAAGCCATCGCGGATGAGCATGGCGCGGCCACCGCGATCATGTTTGAGCGCATGCGGGCGGACGCAGTGACGAAGAAATGGCAAGCGTCGGGTGAGTTTGTGCGTTTGCCCGCGCGCACTGTCTGCGTCGCGGCGGGCACGAGTCCGAACACGATCTACGAACGCGAGCAGCCGGGCACGTTCGCGCTCGATGAATGGCGCGAGTTCTTCGCCCCGCACAAACTTGAACACGATGCCAGTGGTGCGCGGCGACTCGTCCCCGCCGCCAAAGGCGAGCGCGCGTTCTTCACGTCATATCAAAACAACGAACGCTTCATCAGCTACTACGGCGACAACCATCCGGTCTACGCCGGCAACGTCGTCAAGGCTATGGCTTCCGCGCGTGATGGCCACGCGCACGTGGCCGCGCTCTTCGCAGATGAGATCGCGGCCGCAGAGCAAGCAAGCACGCACGCTGAACAAACGGCAGCGCACGCGGCGCAGTTCACACGACTCGTCGCGCAACTCGATGAAGAGTTGATCGCGCGCGTCGTGCGCGTTGACCGGCTGACGGAGACCATCGTCGAAGTCGTCGTGCGTGCGCCGATGCAAGCGCGCAAGTTTCATCCCGGCCAGTTCTATCGCTTGCAGAATTACGAGACGGACGCGCCGGTCGTCGGCGACACGAAACTGTTGATGGAAGGACTCGCGTTAACGGGCGCGTGGGTGGATAAGGAGCAAGGACTACTCAGTCTAATCGTGTTGGAGATGGGCGCGTCGTCGCGTCTGTGCGCGCTCTTGCGACCCGGCCAACAGGTCGTCGTCATGGGCCCGACGGGCACGCCGACTGAGATACCAACGAACGAGACCGTGCTGCTCGCGGGCGGCGGCCTCGGCAACGCCGTCCTCTTCTCGATTGCGAAAGCGTTGCGCGAAGCGAACTGCCGCGTCATCTATTTCGCCGGCTACAAACGCGGCGAAGACCTCTTCAAACGCGACGAGATCGAGGCCGCCACCGATCAGATCATCTGGTCAACCGACACCGGCGCGTTCATCGAGCCGCAGCGGCCGCAGGACGCACACCTGCGCGGCAACATCGTGCAGGCGATCAAACTTTACGCCGACGGCGGCTTCGGCCCGCCTCTGTTCGACCTGCGCTCCGTCCAACGCCTCATCGCCATCGGCTCCGACCGCATGATGGCCGCCGTCAAACAAGCGCGCCACGCCGTACTCGCGCCCTATCTCGATCCCGCGCACGTCGGCGTCGGCTCGATCAACAGCCCGATGCAGTGCATGATGAAAGAGGTCTGCGCGCAATGCCTGCAACGCCACGTCAACCCGCAGACCGGCGCGGAGTCGTTCGTCTTCTCCTGCTTCAATCAGGATCAACCGCTCGACGAAGTTGACTTCAAGAATCTCAACGCGCGCCTGCGCGCCAACACCGTGCAAGAGAAACTGGCGAACCTGTGGCTGGACAAATTGTTCAAGGCCGCAACGAACGCGGCGCAGTGAACGAAGTCTGGTAGAATACGGGCGAGCTACTTACAATCGGCAGAATCACGATGAAGCGAAACGTCGAAGCACACTTGCTTAACCCGCCGCCCGGCAGCGCCGCCGCGCGGGCGCGCGACTTCGGCATTGATCTGACTTTGCTGATTGAGCGGTTGAAGCGCACGCCGGAAGAACGGCTTAACGATCTCCAACGAGTGATGCGCTCTTTAGCGGAAGCGCGCCAAAGTGCCAAGCCTTTTCTTGGTAAGGCCCCGTGATTGAATTACAACAGGCGCTTGCAGCGTTCGCGCGTTACGATGTCGAATTTATCATCGTCGGCGGCGTGGCGATGAATCTGCACGGTTCGGCGCATGTCACTTTCGACTTAGATATTTGCTACAACCGCCGTCGCACAAATCTCCAGCGTATCGTGGCCGCACTTGCGCTCTATCACCCACGCTTGCGCGGACTGCCGGAGGCTTTACCTTCCGTTTGGGACGAACAAACACTGCATAGCGGTACAAATTTCACGCTGACAACCGATCTCGGCGACATTGATTTGCTGGGCGAGGTAGCTGGCGTCGGCAGTTACGTTGATGCATTCACCGCATCCGTCAGTGTGCCGCTTTACGGGATCGAGTGTCGCATGCTTACGCTCGACTCTCTCATCGCATCGAAGCGTGCCGCCGGGCGCACGAAAGACCTGCTCGTCCTCCCTGAACTCGAAGCCCTCCGCGAGCTCGCCGCAGAGAACGAATAATCGCCTGCGCGCCAATACCGTGCAAGAGAAACTGGCGAACCTGTGGCTCGACAAGTTATTTCGGGACTCGGATGGTGAGGTTAGAGCAACTTAATGAAGCCTGCTTGCTCGAAGTGTCGGTCGGAGGTGAAGACCTGGGTGATCTGTTCCTGCTGCATCACGATAAAACTTGCGCAGTCGGTCAGACTCCATTCTTTGTCGGGGCGCGCACGATAGAGTTGCCAGCCTGCGGCTAAGAGCGTGGTGTCGGCGGGTACGATGACCACATCCGGTAACAAACGCAAACCGTCAATCAGTGCGACCACCTGTGTGCGGAACGTGGGCGCGGAGAGCGCGTTGGCGACTTCGATTAAGACAAACTCAGTGGTGGTGAGTTGTGCGCCCTGCCGGCGCAGATCGTTCAGCACGCGCTGCGCCGGGACGTGCAGCGCATCTCTGGTATTGACGAGCGCGAGCCAAGCGGCAGTGTCAACGAAAACTCGTAACATCGCGCTCAATCTTTTTTGGGCGTGCCGTACAGGTAATAATCGTGCTGGTGCGCGAGGTCGGGGATGCCTGTGTCAACCTCGCATTGCGCCAGCAGCGCGGTGAGGTCGGTGGGCGTTGTCGCTGGCGTATCGTTTCCGCCGGTCGGCTCACGCGCGATGACAATGACCTCGACCTCCGCGCCCTCTGCCAGCGCGAGCGGCTCTTTCGGGCGTAACACGCCCTGTTCGTAAACTGCCTCAATGGTCGTCGTCATAACTTCAGCCCTCACCCGCTAGGCTAACACACTCGCAATTGATTTCAAGCCGCCGAGTGACCGCCTGCGCGCTAACACCGTGCAAGAGAAACTGGCGAATTTGTGGTTGGACAAAATGTGCAGAATAGCGGCGGGCATTCCGCAGTGAGCGATTCCTTCACTCATCTATAAACAATCAACTTCACTTTTGCTCCTGCGCGCGGGAGGCGATGAGGCGGCGATAGGCTTCATCGCGACTAAGGCCCAACTCGCGTGCGGCGCGTTTGAGGGCGGCGCGTTGGTCGAGACCTTCGGCGGTGAGGGCGGAGACGCGGGCGGCGATGTTCATTGTTGGCTCGTGCGCGCTCGTTTCGTCTACAATCACATTGCGGTCAATGAGCAGCACCATCTCGCCGCGCGCGGACTGTGCGCCGTTGAAGCGCGCAGCCAGTTCGCTCAAACGTCCGCGTGCAAACTCTTCGTGCAGCTTGGTCAATTCGCGCGCGACGCAGGCCGTGCGCTCGCCTAAGACTTCGTGTGCGTCGGCGAGCGTGTGCGCGATGCGGTGCGGGGCTTCGTAGAAGATGAGCGTGGCGGGGAGCGTGCGCAGCGCGGCGAGGCGTGTGCGGCGCGCGGCCGTGCGCGGCGGGAGAAAACCGCCGAAGAAGAACTCGTCGGTCGGCAGGCCCGACGCGATGAGCGCGGTGACGAAGGCGGCGGGGCCGGGCACAGGCTCGACCGTAATGCCTTGCGCGATGGCGGCACACACGAGCCGGTAGCCGGGGTCGCTGATGGCGGGCGTGCCCGCGTCGGAGACGAGCGCGATGTTTGTGCCGGCAGTTAACAGCGCGCAAAGCTCGACGGCACGCTCGCGCTCGTTGTGCGCGTGATAGCTGACGGTCTTGGTATTGATCCCGCAATGCGTCAGGAGCTTGCGTGTGTGGCGCGTGTCTTCGCACGCGATCAGCGCCACGTCCGCCAGCACGCGCAAAGCCCGCGCCGTAATGTCCGCGAGGTTGCCGATGGGCGTGGCAACCAGATAGAGCGTGCCCGGTGTAGCGGTCATGATGGCGGCAAGGTTAGCAACAGCATCCGGAGCGTTGAGTTGGTCAGTACGCGCTAACGCTCTCATGCTTGGTCAGATGAGTGTATGGAAGGCGCTTCATAATTGACTGACATGCATCTCACTCAAAATTCTATTAACGAACTGCTTGAACCTGCTTATTCCAGTCAGGGTAGTGCCAACAATCATGAAGAGCCATACGAAGGTGACAATTCCGACCCGACCCGCAAGCGGGCCATGCACAACAAATATGAAGAACGAACCAAGGAGACCCCAGAAGGCAGCACTAAAAATGATCAGGTATTTCCTAAAGTTCAAATAATATCTGATCATACCTTCCTCTGGATTAAGAATGAATTTGCAGTATGGGACAGTAGCGAGCAGTGCCGCATCAAAATTGAAGATAGAATTAAATCCCGGAGTCGGGCGGCGGAAAGATATTTCCGTGCCCCGTATCTCGACAGAGGCGTTTACCTTTTCAAGTCGCTCACGCACCTTTTCCATGAATGTATGTTGAAAGGACTCGACGTTGGAGCTAAGGATGCTTCCGCAGCTAATCTCCCCGCTATAATCAAATGGAAATGCCATAATTGATAGCTCACGCAACAAGAAATATCTAGCGCCGCATTATACCGCGCCGCATTCAGGTGCGCTCCCATGCGATGCGCGCGAGCGTCAACAAGATGCGTGTGCCGGCGAGGATCGTGCCGCGCAGTGTGCCGGAGACTTTCGACTCGCCGCCGGTACGCCGCCGATGGTTCACGGGCAACTCAAGAATACGCAGGCCCGCCCGCGCCGCGCGCATCTGCATCTCCAAGTTCCAACCGTAAGTCTGTTCGCGCATCCCTAGCCGCTCAAGCGCGTCGCGCCGGATCGCGCGAAAGGGGCACATGTCCGTGTAGCGCACGCCATAGAGCAGACGTAACAACAGACCGGCGGCGCGCCCCGCAAAGACCTGCTGGAAGTTGAGACTGCCGCGCTCGCGCTCGCCCCGCGTGCGCGAGCCGATCACGAAATCATGCGTGCCCTCAATGATCGGCTGCACCAAGCGCGCCATTAGTTCGGGACAATCGCTGCCGTCGCCGTCGAGAAAGACGACGATCTCGCAGTCATCAGCTAACGCGCGCACGCCCGCGTGACAGGCGCGCCCGTAGCCGCGTTGCGGTTCGGACACGACGCGCGCCCCGGCACTACGCGCATGCTCGGCGGTGCGGTCGCGGCTGCCGTTGTCCACCACGATCACCTCGTCCGCGATCTCGCGCGGCACGGCGCGCACCACGTCGGCAATCGGCTCTGCTTCATCGAGCGCGGGGATGACGACGGACACGCGCGCCTTCATGCGCGGCCCTCGCGCGCCGCCGCCACTTTATGCACGATGCCTTTGGCACGCAGGATATTTTCCGCCGCCGAGAAATAGTCGCGCACGTCCGCTTGCGCGCGTATCCAGTCGAGATAACGCGCGATGCCGGTGGCGAGATCGACTTGCGGTTGGTAGCCGGCGGCTTTGATGCGCGTCGTGTCGGAAGTTAGATGGCGCATCTCGCCGGGGCGGAACTCGCCGTGCGCGACGGGCGCGATGTGTATGCCGAGCGCGGCCGAGATGTGCTCCGCGATCTCACGGATGGTGACGGCTTGGCCGCTGCCGACGTTGACCGGCAGCCCGTCAAGCTTGTCAGTCGTGGCGGCGAGCAAGTTGGCGCGGGCGATGTCCTCAACGAATGAGAAGTCGCGCGTCTGCGCACCGTCCTCGTATAGCACCGGCGGCAGGTTGTTTAAGAGGCGCGTGCAGAAGATGGCGATGACGCCGGTGTACGGATTGAAGATCGATTGGCGCGGGCCGTAGGTGCAGGAGTAGCGCAAGGCGACGGTCGGCGTGCCCGTCTGTTTGCCCCACGTCAGCACGAGCCGCTCTTGGTCTACTTTCGTGATCGCATAAACCGTCTCGCCGCCGATGGGCGCATGCTCCGGCGTCGGGGCTTGCGTGGTCACGGCGTCGCAGTGCGGGCAATGCACGGCGAAATCACCGGCGCGCAGTTGCGCGACAGGTCTGACGGGCGGGAAGACAAGGCCGTGCGTGGGACAACGCGCCGCGCCTTCGCTATAGACGGCTTGCGACGAAGCGACCACGATCTTTTTGATCGGCAAATTCTCTTCCCTGATGATCTCCAACATCTGCGCCGTGCCGAAGCTGTTCACGTGGACGTACTTGCTGATCTCCGGCATGTAGCCGCCGTAAGCAGCTTGATGAAAGACGACATCAATACTTTCGAGCGCGGCGCGCGTGGCGGCGCGGTCGCGTATGTCGGCTGCGACGAACTCGGCCGCTTTTGGTATCCACGCGGGCCGGCCATTGCGATGTGTGTTCGGCTCAAGGTTGTCGAGAATACGCACCGCCCAGCCTTCGCTGAGCAGCAAGTCCGCGATGTGCGAGCCGATCAGACCCGCGCCGCCGGTCACCAATGCGCGCCGTTGGTGTTTGATCTCTCCGGTCAAGATTTTCCCTCCGATGGTTCGTTAAGCAAGATAGCGGGCTGTTTTGTCCGGCGCAGGTTGCATGCGCCCCAGACGAGCGCGGCGATGCCGACGGCCGGCAAGATGATCTGCGCATTTAGGACGAACTGATCCTGCGCCGTGTCGTGCTGCCACGTGTGATAGAGCAGAAAGCAGGCGACGGTCAAATAACACACAGCCGCGACACGCCGGCCCGGCAGCAAGCAGATGAACGGTATGAGCCAGACGTAGTACCAGGCGTAGCGCGGCGAGAGTAACAAGGTGAACGCGACAGCGAGGATGAAGGCGCGTTTGATAAACGCTTGCTCGTCGCACGCACGCGCCCAGAACGTCCACGCGCCCAACGCGCCCATCACCAATAGCGCGAAGCCGACATAGACGCCGTTCGGCACGCGCGCCGCGCCGAACAACTCGCGTGCGCCCGCGAGGAGAAAAAACCGCGTGCCGTTTTGCAACCCCTCTTCCGCCGCGTAGCCCGGCAGAAAACCGAGCGCCCCCCTGAGGCCGACGCTCAAGTAAGGTAGATAAGCAAGGATGATCGTAGCGGCGAAGGCTAACGGCAGACGCCAACGCCAACGCCGGTACAGCGCCGGGAACAACACCACGGGATAAAGTTTGACTAGCACGGCGCAAGCGAGCCATACGCCCGTCGCCGTCTCCCGCTCGCGCCGCCGGGCGAGTAAGGCCAAACAGATGAACGCGAGGGCCGCCGCGTCCACATGCCCGCTGCCCGCGATCTCCCAGACGAGCAGCGGATGCCACGCACAGAGCAAGATGCGTTGGCGCGGCAGGCCCAACGAAGCGAGCAGCGCCGCCAGCGCATAGAGCGCCAGCGTCTCGCAGCCAACCATGACCGCTTTCATCCACGTGACGCGCTCGCTCACGCGCGTCGTCAGCCCGTAGATCATTTGCGCGATTGGTGGGTAGATCGTGTGCGCGTAGTCGCGCCGGTTGATCTTCGGATAGATACGCTCATCGCGCAGCCCGGCCAATGCCGCGTCGGCGGGCACGTAACGATAAGGATTGATGCCCGCCGCCTGCACGCGCCCGTCCCAGATGTAGCGATAGATGTCGTCAGACAGGTAAGGCGGCGCGAAGAGCAGGGCGAGCCGGAAAAGCGCGGCGAAGACGATGACGATGACGAGCGTCGAGCGCGCCGCGCGGGCATAGCTGATCACGACAGCAGCGATCAGGTAGACGGCAGCCTGACATAATGCGACGGGGATGAACCACTCGATGTCGTCGCCGGTTTTCGCGCGCAAGCCGTAGCCGTAAAGCGCGAGCAAGACAATGCCCAGCACGACGAGCAAAAGGTTCGGCCGCGTGCGCAAGCGGCGCGCGAGTCGGGCGGGCCAAGCGCGTGTCATTCCGCCGCCGCCTCTGCTCGTGCCGCGCGCTCCGGCCAGATGCGTCCGCGCCCATCTGCCTCGATCAAGCGTGCGAGATAGGCGCGCGTGTATGGCGCGGGATAACCATGCTGGCGGTCGGCCGGCGCATGTTGCTTGTCAGCCGTAAATAACTCGGCGCAGAGCCGGCTGAGCGTCGCCGCATCATCCACGTCGTACCATGTCGGCAACATCGTCACGGATAGATCGATCTCCCGTGCGCGCTCGACGGTCTGCGTGAGGACTTGCGCGGTACTCCACGCCACGTCCGCAAACAGACGCCGGTGCGCGCGTTTCAGCCCGATCAGGTAATAGCCGCCATCGTCGCTCGGCCCCAAGACGACGCGGTCGCCGGGCTGCGCCAGCGCGTTGACGGCCGCCGTGAGCAACTCTGTGGGCAGTGTGGGGCTGTCCGAATCGATCAGACAGAGAGACTCGTAGCCGACCGCGCGCAAATCTTCGGCCGCATACAAGAGTCTATCGCCAAAGGCTGCGCCGCGTTGCGCGAGCAGGCTGAACTCCGCAGGCAGTAGCTCGGCGAATGCCTCTTCTGCACCGGCCGGCGTATAAACTGCAACCCCGCTTGCCGGTGCTGTGCGCGTCACCTCGGCGATACTCACCGTCGTGTCGCGCAGGAAACAGACGCTGAGCGCGGCGGCCTCTGCGGGCGTGAGCGGCGGCACGAGCCGCGTCTTCGACGCGCCCGCGCGCGGGACTTTGATCATCACGGCTAAGGCGCACGTGCCTCGTGCTGTTTGCGTCGGCGCGTGCGGATCGAGCATCGGATAGACAGTCTTCATCGGCTCAGTTGACGCAGCGTCTAGTTGCTTAATTTTAATGCCTGCTCTATCGCCATACCCTCCCGTCGTGCCTGCGCCCACGTGACCGGGATGCGCCGCACCTCGCCGCTGTGTGCTGCTTCAACTAGAAGTTATCTCATAAATAAAAGACTAGCCACAAAGAGGTACAAGCGGCGCACTAAAATATTTGTTCTTTATGCTGCTTGTGCCTGTTCGTGGCTAGTCTTTTATTTATGAGACCGCGTCTAGTCTTTGCCCGCGCGCCCCTTTAACTTCAATCAAGCAGGCCCAGACCGCTGAAGGGGAAGACCGCCCAAAGCGATAAGCTGGGGCGACTCGGCCGGCCTTGTCTGCGCGCCGGTGTACTCATCGTGTCCTGCGCCGCGCGTCCGCCGGCCGAGTCGGTGTCGAGACTGCGGAGGAACTCCGCCACGTCCGCGCGTTGGGCCGCATCATTGAGATAGAAGGCGTGCGGGGCTTGCGCGCCGCGCTTGGGATTGAGTAGATCGTCGAGCGTCGGCACGGAGTTGTCGTGCAGGAAGACGGGCTTGCGCGCAAGGTCGAGCAAGAGCGGCAGTGCGATGCCGCGCTCCTCACCGCGCAAACTGGCATTCACCACGGCCATCTTGTCGTCAAAGATATTTTCCACT
>JANMAD010000081.1:0-4735 GCA_031359515.1 Acidobacteriota bacterium
GGGCGACATCTCTTCGGCGCGACAAAGAAAGTTGCCGGCCGCGCCGTTCACCACGATGTCGATCCGGCCGAACTGCGTCACGGTCGCGGCAATCGCGCGCTCGATCTCCGCATAGTCGCGCACGTCTGCGGCAAAGGCGAGCGCCGCGCCGCCGGCCGCGCGGATACGTTCGGCGGCCGGTTCCAGATGCTCTTGCTTGCGGCTGACGAGCGCAACACTTGCGCCCGCCTCGGCCAGCGCACGCGCCACGCCGCCGGTGATACCCGTGCCGCCACCTGTCACAAATGCGACGCGCCCGCGTAAAATGTTATCTGCGAAAAGTTGTTCAGTCATTTTTCAGATGGTTTCCAGTATAGAGCTTTGCCCCGTCCGTACACTCCTAAAGCAAACCACTAAAGCGTAGGACAACAGGGAAAAGCTATCCACGAACTCACACGTAACACACGAAGCGAAACCCGCAACGGTCCGTGTTGTTTCGTGTGAGTTCGTGGATAAATGTTTTTCGCGCTCTGTCTCATTCCTTTGTGCTTCGATTTAGCTGCGTGAGACGCAACGCCTCTTGCAACGTGAACCGGCCTTCATATAAAGCCTTCCCGACGATCACGCTATCAATACCGCACACGCTTGCAGCACGCAGACGCTCAAGATCAGCGAGCGTTGAAACTCCGCCTGATGCCGTGATGCGCAACCCCGACGCTTGCGCGAGCGCGCACGTCTGTTCGATGTTGACGCCGCCGAGCATGCCGTCGCGCGCCACATCGGTATAGATGATACGCTCGACACCTGCCTTTGCCACGCGCTGCGCCAATGTGATGGCGGATAATTGCGCGCCCGTCTCCCAGCCACGTGTCAACACCTGTCCATCACGCGCGTCAATGCCCACACAGATGCGCGCACCGAACCTTTGCACGAAACTCTCTAATGTGGCGGGCGATTCGGCCGCGAGTGTGCCGATGACGACCCGCGCCGCGCCATACTCGATCAACTGCTGCACGTCTGCGTCGCTGCGCAGCCCGCCGCCGAACTGCACGGGGATCGTCACCGCGCGGATGATCTGCCACGCTACTTCGCGTGTGCGCGTATTGCGCTCGGCGAATGCGCCGTCCAAATCAACCACGTGCAACATGTGCGCGCCCGCAGCCGCGAAGCGTTGCGCGATTTCCACGGGGTCGCCGTCGTAAACCTTGACCGCATCCTTGCGCCCCTGCGTCAGCCGTACGCACCGGCCGTCTCTGAGATCGATGGCGGGAATGATTAGCATTTGAAGACAGTGACAAGTGACGAGTGACGAGTGACGAGCTACGAAAAAACTTCTTGTTTGTCACTTGTCACTCTTCACTCGTCACTCATTACATGTCACGGTTTTTTCGTCGGCACAGTGACGGGACGGCCGTCGTCTGCGCGCGGCTCCGCGCCGGATTCCTGATTTAATTGTTCCAGCCCGAGTTGCGCGTCTTCGTTGTCCGGGTTGAACCGCAACGCGGTCTGATAGTCGCGCAACGCTTCATCTTTGCGCGCGGCGGCATGTAGCGCATTGGCGCGGCGCACGTAAGCGGCGGCGACGGCCGTGCGCGCCGTGTCGTCTTCCGGTCGCTGCTCGGCCTGCATTTCGAGTTGCGCGATGTCGGCGTCAAGCTGCCCGCTCGCTAACGCCTGCGCCGGCGTTACGTTCGTGTTCGCTGCGTTGTTCGCGCCGCTACCTGCGCGCTTATCGTCCTGCGCCGCCTCCCGCCCGCAAGCCGCGAGCGATAGAGCGACCACACAATAAAGAATTAAACCAAACCCGCGCATTGATTCTGCCTTCCCTTTACTCGCGAAGGACGCCAGCGAACACCTCTCTACTCGCCGCTGTCTATTCGCCACCCGTCACGCCCTTTTAATTGCCCGCGATGTACGGCCGCGACTGCACGATGTAAACCTGTGTGCCCATGACGACCCATTCGATGTCCTGTTCGCGCCCACCGAACACGCGCTTGATGCGCTCTGCTACCTGCGCCAAACGCCGCACCATCGCATCGCCCAACACTGCCCGCTCGCCCGTGATGGGCACTTCCTTGAGGCCGCCCTGCGCGTCGAACGTGAGCAAACTATCTTCCGCCGAGCGCGTCAACACGCGCACGGCCAATGCGCGCGGGCTGTAGATGATCTGTTCGGCGATCTTTTTGCCTTCGACCACTTTGATGCCCAGCCCGCGCTTCGCGCTGATGTAGATCGCGCCGCGATTATCTTTGTCGTAAGGGTCGGTGGTGATCATCACACCTGCGCTGTCGGCGTTGACGCCCTCTTGAATTAGCACCGCCATGTACGCCTTCCCATGATCAATGCCAGCACGTTCGCGCGCTTCATACGCCTCGAAGTTCCAGAGCGACGCCCAGACCGTCTTGATCGCCTCGATCAGTTCTTTATCGCCTTTGACATTCGGCACGGTCGAGTAGAGGCCCGCGCCGTTGAAGTTCGGCAAGTCTTCAGCATTCGATGAACTGCGCACGAACAAGCCCTTGCCCGCGAACTCGCTATGCGCACGTTGCAGCACGGGTGCGCTCAACTCTTCGCTCACCGTGCCCGCCTGTATCTGCCCGCGCATCTTCGTCAGATACTCGCGCCGGTACGCGGGATCATGCACGAACTTCTGATCGTTCAGCATCGCATAGATCGCGTCCTCGAGTTTGTTCTGCTTGATGAACTGATCATAGTAGGACAACGGGATCGTGAAGCCGCCGGGCACGACGATGCCGGCCAAGCGCGCGTGCGCCACCTCGCCTAAATTGGCCGACTTCGCGCCGTACACATCAACCATGCGCGCACGCTGCTCAGTCAGCGCCGCGAGCCGCGTGACCGTCAGATTCGCGCGCGGTTGCATCAGATCGCGCCGCGCGTAGAGGCGCTGCTGATACTCTTTCAACTGATCGAGATCGGCGCGCTTGATCTCGTAGTTGCCGAGCTTCGTCTCGAACGAGACCCACCAACCGTCATACTGTTTGAACAAATCCTGCGCGTTCTTGATGTAAGCATTGGGCACGCCCCAGGATTTAGCGAGCAGGTTGATGTGCGAGAGCGGCGTCGAAGGCTTCGTCGTGATGATGCCGGCGACGGGCGGCAGATTCACGGGCACTTCGTCCAGCACGAGGATTTCGTTCGAGCCGATCTCGACGTGCTCGTCGAGTTTCGAGATGATGTGTATGCGCCCCAAACCGCGCGTCAGGTTGAGCGGTTGATACTCCTGCTCTTTGGCGATGTCGCTCTGAGTTATATGTTCCAGTCCGTTGACGGTGGCCGCCTCTTCTTGCCGTAGTGAGTTGGGCTTGAAGGCGACGGGCGCGAAGAAGGTCTGGCGGATCGTGTCGGCCGCGAGTTTGATCTGATCGGACGGGATCATGTCGCCCTCCCAGAATTCGAACGTCCAGCGTTTGATCGGCGTCTGGTAGGCGAGCGTGCCCATGACGAAGCGGCGATTGGGCTTCAAATAATTATTCTCAAAAAATTCTTGTCCCCTTTCAAGCGACAAGTATGTGCCGTTGACGAAATCTTTGTGGAAGCGATAACGCTTGGAGTTAACGTAGTAGATTTTATTCTTGTCGCGCCGATCAATCACGAACAGGACGTGCGGCAGCGCGTAACCCGCATCCGTGTTGATGCGCGCTAGGCCGTCAAACTCCGCCTGCGTCTTGATCGCGGGGCGCGAGCGCGCATTGGTCGTCGTCTCGTCCGCGCGGGCGGGTATGGAAATGATGAGGCCGACAAACAACAGACCGGCGAGCAAGCTGCTTTTTCGTTGGTGCTGCATAATGCTTATCTAAATCAAACCACGAAAGATTGGGATAATATGGAAAAGCTTAGCCACGAACTCGCACGAAGCAACACGGACCAGGACAAACGACAGTCCGTGTCTTTTCGTGTGGTTTCGTGGAAAAATATTTTTCGCGCTCTGGGCCATGCTTATGTGCTTCCATTTAATTTTGCCGTGCGCTTTGCCCGCTGAGCATTCTACCAAACTATCCGTTAAGCTAACCTTACGCGCCGAGCGCGATGCCAGTCAACGGAAGCGAGATGAATATCACAATAGACGACTTCACCCGCGCGCTCCGGCAGCACGCGCCGCAGTTTGAGGTGACACTCACCCCAGACTCGGTTGCCCATCTGTCAGATTACTATCAACTCGTCGGCGCGTGGAACGCGCGTCTCAACTTGGTCGCGCCGTGTGCGCCGGAGGAGTTCGCCGTCCGCCACGTGCTCGAATCGCTCGTGGCGTTACGCTTTCTGCCGCCCAATGCGTCGGCCATTGATGTCGGCTCAGGCGCGGGGCTGCCGATCATCCCTTGCCTCGTTGCGCGCCACAACCTAAGTGAAACATTGATTGAGGCAACGAAAAAAAAGGCAACCTTCCTGCGCGAAGCCTTGAGCAAACTTGGCCTGAGCGACCGGGCACAGGTATGCGCCGAAAGATTTGAACAGACAACCGCGCCAGCCGCCGACTTTGTGACTTGCCGCGCGCTCGAACGCTTCACAAAGATATTGCCCAAGCTTGTCGCGTGGTCACCGCCAGCAAGTACACTGCTGTTGTTCGGCGGCCCGACATTGCAAGAAAAGATCGCGCAAATGCGGTTGAATTATACCGCTCTGCTGTTTCCGCAATCAGAGCAACGTTTTCTCTTTGTGGTCAATCGCGCTCAAGCAATTTAAGAAAGCCAACGAAGCGTCTATAGCGTAAACAAAACGAGGTGAGCGCGGTTGCGGC
>JANMAD010000088.1:0-6260 GCA_031359515.1 Acidobacteriota bacterium
TGCCCGAAACCTTCTGCTCCGACCACTGGCGCTGCCGCTTCATCGCACAAACAAAAGACAGCCCCGTCGCGCACACACAGATCGTCGCGCTCTTACAACGCATCGCCGCCGCCAATCTCGACTTCATCAAGATCGAGAACCTGTGCAACTTCGACGGCAAACCCGGTTTCTCTGCTTAAAGAAGAACCGCTTTCAGTCTGCACAGAATCGTTTATGCCTGACGCGCAAAACACGCCGCCGCTCGTCGCCGTCATCATGGGCAGCAAGTCTGATTGGGAGACGATGCTGCATGCGGCCGAAGTGTTGACCGAGTTCGCTGTGCCGCACGAGTGCCTCATTGTGTCGGCGCACCGGACACCGGCGTGGCTGGCGGAGTTTGCCAGTGGCGCAGAAGCGCGCGGCTTGAAAGTGATCATCGCGGGCGCGGGCGGCGCGGCGCATCTGCCGGGCATGGTCGCGGCGCAGACCTTGTTGCCGGTGCTAGGCGTGCCGGTCGAGAGCCGCGCGCTCAAAGGCATGGACTCATTGCTCTCCATCGTGCAGATGCCGAAGGGCATCCCTGTCGGCACACTCGCCATCGGGCCGGCGGGCGCGGCGAACGCGGCGTTGTTGGCGGTGGCGATCTTGGCGAACGGCGATCCGACTTTGCGCGAACGCCTGCGCAC
This sequence comes from Acidobacteriota bacterium, assembly GCA_031359515.1. Taxonomy (GTDB): domain Bacteria; phylum Acidobacteriota; class Blastocatellia; order Pyrinomonadales; family Pyrinomonadaceae; genus QHXQ01. Next base: position 666 of record JANMAD010000088.1, read on the forward strand.
GTTCCGGCGTGAACAGACGGAACAGGTGCGCGCGGCGACGCTGGAAGAGCAAGGATGAAGGCTGAAGGCGGCAGGATGAAAGACAGACGGAGGGCGAAAGCCGAAGCGACCGCGCCACCTGCGCCGCCGCATTCCGCCTCATCCTTCATTCTTCATCCTTCAGCCTTACCGATCCTCCCCGGCGCAACCATCGGCGTGCTCGGCAGCGGCCAACTCGGCCGCATGTTCGCCATGGCCGCGCGCCGCATGGGCTATCTCGTCCACACCTTCTCGCCCGAATCCGACACGCCGACGGGCCAAGTCGCCGACACAGAGATCACGGCTGCTTATGACGACCTCGCTGCCGTGCGCGCGTTCGCGCAAAACGTACAGGTCGTGACCTTCGAGTTCGAGAACGTCCCCGCACAAACGGTCGAAGCAGTCGCGGAGTTTGTGCCCGTCCGTCCGTCCGGCGCGACGCTGCACACAACGCAACATCGTATCCGCGAAAAAACTTTTCTCGCCGCGCACGGCTTCCCCGTCACGCCCTTTCGCCACGTGCGCACGCTCGCCGAACTGCGCGCCGCTCTCGCAGAACTCGGTCTGCCTGCCGTCTTGAAGACCGCCGGCTTCGGCTACGACGGTAAGGGGCAGCAGTTAATCAAAGCCACCGACGAAATCGCAACAACGTTCGCTGCGTTCAACGGGCGCGAGGCGATCCTTGAAGCGTTCGTGGACTTCGCGCGCGAGGTCTCGGTCGTCTGCGCTCGCGGCGCGGACGGCGCGATTGTCCACTACGGCGTGATCGAGAACCGCCACGAGCGGCACATACTCAACTGCTCAATCGCGCCCGCCGCCATCGCGCCCGCTATCGCGCGTGCGGCGATAGAGATCGCAACGAGCCTGCTTGCGCAACTCGATCTCGTCGGCGTGCTCTGCGTCGAATTATTTCTGACGCATGACGACCGGCTCTTCGTCAACGAGCTTGCGCCGCGCCCGCACAACTCCGGCCACTTCACGATTGATGCCTGCGTCACCAGCCAGTTCGAGCAACAGGTGCGCGCCGTCTGCGGGTTGCCGCTCGGCGTGCCCGATCAATTAAGACCGGCCGCGATGGCCAACTTGCTCGGCGACCTCTGGCAACAAGGCGAGCCGGACTGGCAGGCCGCCTGCGCCGCGCCCAATGTCAAACTCCACCTCTACGGCAAACACGAAGCCCGCATGGGCCGCAAGATGGGTCACCTCACCGCGCTGGCTGCCACGACCGCCGAAGCCCTCCGCACAGTGCGCGCCGCCCGCGCCGCCCTCACGCGCAACACCTGATCAACAAACTTCTTTCACGCAAAATTATTTCCTTGCCAATGGAACTTAGTTGTACTATTGTCGTAGTACAATATGGCAATGATCGAAGCGTTCAATATTGATGCCCGCGACCCGATGCCGCTCTACGCGCAGCTTGAGCGGGCAATCCGTTTCGCGATCACGACGGGGCGGCTGCGGGTTGGCGACCAACTCCCGACGGTGCGCCAGTTGGCGGTGAATCTGCGGATTAACGCGAACACGGTGGCGAAGGTTTATGCGGAGCTTGAGCGCGCCCGGGTGGTGGAGACGCGGCGCGGCGTCGGCACGTTCGTGCTCACGCCGAACGTGCCGCGCATGCCCCGGCGCACGGGCGCGCAGGAACGCGACCGCCTCAGCGCGCTCATTGAACGCTTTCTCGCCGAGGCGGTCGCGCTCGGCTTTTCCCCTGCGGAGACGTTGGAACACCTCCGCAGGCGCGTCAGTGAAGGAGAGTGAGAGGCAATGGCTAACGCTACAGATTTGATCTTGGGGAAGCGCAATCTGCCCGCGCCGTCTGTGCCGCGCACAAACGTCGTCGCGGCGTTCATGCTGCTCGCGCCGATTGCGGCGGGCGTCGCCGTGACGGTCATGCTGGCTAACCCGATTGGCGCAATTGCCGGCATCCTGCTGGGGCTGTTGCTCGCGCAGTCGCCGAAGGTGGCGAAGCAGTGGGAGAAGGCGGTCGTGCTGCGGCTCGGTCGCTACGTCGGCTTGCGCGGCCCCGGTCTGTTCTGGATCGTGCCGCTCATAGATACGGTCTCGGCGTGGATCGATCAGCGCATCATCACGACGAGCTTCGCAGCCGAGCAGACCTTAACGTCCGACACCGTGCCGGTCAACGTGGACGCGGTGCTGTTCTGGATGGTCTACGACCCGGAGAAGGCCGCGCTCGAAGTGCAGGACTACCCGCAGGCGGTGAGTTGGGCGGCGCAGACGGCGTTGCGCGACATCATCGGGCGCACGTCGCTGACGGAGCTATTGCGCGGGCGCGAGCGGATCGAGGAGGAGTTGCAGCAGTTGATCGATCAACGCTCGAACCCTTGGGGCGTGACGGTGCAATCGGTCGAGATGCGCGACGTGATCATCCCCGATTCATTGCAGGACGCGATGTCGCGCGAAGCGCAGGCGTCGCGCGAGAAGCAGGCGCGCATCATTCTGGGCGAAGCCGAAGTCGAGATCGCGCATATGTTCGAGCAGGCATCGCTGTCGTACAAAGACAATCCGACGGCGCTGCATCTGCGCGCGATGAACATGCTCTACGAGGGCTTGAAGGAGAAGGGCGCGTTGATGCTCGTGCCAAGTTCGGCGGTTGAGTCAATGGGCATGGGCGGCTTGATCGGCGCGGCGGCGATGCGGCAGCAGATGTTGACGGAGAACGATCCGACCAAAGGCGAGACCAGCTAAACGGACGTTGGCACGTGCCCCGCGCGGCGGCCGACACAGACCGCCGCGCGGTCCCCGCAAAGAGAGATTCGCACCCGCCGGTTCGGCTCAGCTAAGCACTGACATGAGAGGTGTGCCATGACACTGTTCAAGACCTTGTGCAAGACTTTAATCTTCATACTCGTCCTGCCCGCCACGGTCACAGTCTATCTGCCTTACTGGCTGCTCGCCGCACGTCCGGCTACGGCGCAACTCGCCGCCTTCCAGTATTTGGGTCTGTTGCCGATCTTGCTTGGCGTAGGCATGAATCTGTGGTGCGCTTGGGATTTCGCGGTGACGGGGCGCGGCACGCCCGCGCCGATTGATCCGCCGAAGGAGTTGGTGGCGCGCGGACTCTACGCTTACGTGCGCAACCCGATGTACGTGGGCGTGATGTCAATCCTGCTCGGCGAGGCGCTCTACTTCTGGTCGCGCACGCTGCTCTGGTACGCGGCGGTGGTCTTCATCGGCTTCAACCTCTTCGTGCTGCTTTACGAAGAGCCGACGCTCAGGCACAAATTCGGCGCGGCATACGAACGCTACTGCGCCCGCGTCCCGCGCTGGTTGCCGCACCGCCCGCGCGCCTAACAGCACGGCTGCGGCGCGCGGCGCGCTTCTCGCTACTTATCGAGTTTGAAGAAGTGGCGGATGCGGCCGAGCATGTCCGTGTGCAGATGGAGCAGCCGTTGCCGCTTGGCCTCTTCGCTCAGTTCCCCGACCACGGCATCCAGTTCCATGCGGCGATTGGCGAGGATGCGCGCGAGGTCTTGCGCTATTTCGGGGCGCTGGGTCAGCACATCGTTGAAGTTATCTTTGTCGAGCCGATAACACTCCACATCGGTCAGCGCGATGATCGTGGCGGTGCGCGGCGTGCCGGTCAAGAGACCCATCTCGCCAAAGAAATCGCCCTCGCGCAAGACGGCCACGCGCTCGCTCAAATTACTGCCCGGCATGGTGACGCGCACTTCTGCCTCGCCCCGCCGCAAGATGTAGAGCCAGTGCGCGACCGCGCCCTGCCGTGTCACCACTTCGCCGCGCACGAACGGCGCGAGATTCAGGTGCTCCGCCAACTCCGCGCGCTCGTCTTCGGTTAACGGCGCGAACAACTCGACGCGGCGCAACGCCTCGCACCGGCGCGTGGTCTCTTCCTTGCGTTTGCGCTCGCGCCGCCCCGCGTCGTCCTCTTCGATGAAGAGCATGTGTGCGGGGATCGAGAGCGGCACGCCAGCGCGCTTCAAGGCGAAGTAGATGCGTTGGCGCACGACCGAATCGGTCGGGTCGGTCGGCGCGAGATCGGTGATCCAGTAGCGCGCGGCGTAGTAGGCGTAGCTGTCTCTGAAATCCACTAACAGACAATGCGGCGCGGGTTCGCGCGCGACGTTCTCGATTGGCTCGCTGCGCAGGGCCGCTTCGACCGTCGCGATCACATCGCTCGGTGCGAAACGAAAATCCACATTGAAATAGACCCAACGACGCTGCTGCCGCGGCGCGGCCGTGCGATGCCCCAAAAGCGTCACCTGCCCGCGCATCAACACGCTGTTCGGGATCACAATCGTGTCCCAGTTGCGCGTCTCCACGGAAGTCTGCCGCCAGCGTATCTCCGTCACGCGGCCCTCGTCCGTGCCGACCCTGATCCAATCGCCGACCGTGATCGTGCGCTCCATCTGCAACGCCAGCCCGCCCATCACGTTGCCGAGCGTGTCCTGCAAAGAGAACGCGATGGCGGCGGTGATGACGGTGGACGTGACGATGATACTGTTGAGATTGACGCCGCTCTCCGTGAGCAGCGTGAGGCCGAGGATGATGTAAGCGGCGGCCAGCAACAGGTCGCGCAAGATGCGCGGCACGCTGAGCCGCGCGCCCTTGAGCAACACGTTGAAGACGAGCACGCTCGCCACGTTGATGACGGCCACGCCCTCGACGAAGCGTGCCACCCACTTCACAGACCGGTACGCCAGCGACTCCGGCCCGCCGACGGGCGGCGCAAGCGGCGCGGCGATAAGCAAACCGACGAACGCGAAGACGAAGAGCGCGGCGGCGGTGCGCAGGCGTTGCCGCTCGGCCGGCACATACCTGTAGAGCAGCACGGCGACGACGAGAAAGCCGAGCAAGAGCCACACGAGATAGCGGCTCTGCGTCATGCCCGCAGCCATTTGCACGTTCTGCCAGAAACTCATCGCCGGAGTTGTCGCGTTTAATGCTTGATCAATCTAGCCGGTGCGTTGCGGACGACACACGGCCAATCGGAATGGGCCGGCATCTTAACACGTCCTCCCAAACGCGCAACAGGATTACATAGGCACGAACGGCTCGTGTTCAAGTGGCGATACGCTGCTGCGTGGTGGCGGATGGGCAGTGAAGGGTGAGTATAATAAAGTGGCAACAAGACATTACAGTGAGAGTTGCTCGCATAGGAGCATGCGAAACTCCTTTATCTGACGAAGCAGTGGTTCTATCGCGGGACAGAACAGTTAAACTGTCCCGTTCGTAGCTAGCACCTATTCACAAAGAAACGGTCGGAGAATGTTGAACTCTCCGACCGTTTCTGGGGATAGGGGTTCGACTTGTTAGCAGATAAGTGGCGTAACCATCTACCTACGGAATGCTTAATCGCGCGTGAGCCGGACGCTGCCGTTGACGCCGTGGATGCTGATCGGCGTGCCGCCGGTGCCGATGCGCCCGCTCCATGTCGAGTGCCCTTCATGTGTGAGCGAGACGTTCGGCAGATCGTTCGTGACGTTGCCGTTCAAGCCGCGTACGGTGAGATCGGCGTTCACGTCATCGGTGAGGCGCAACTCGACGCGCCCGTTGACACCGGAGACTTTCAAGCCTTCAGCGCCAAGCCCGGCGAGG
>JANMAD010000108.1:0-2090 GCA_031359515.1 Acidobacteriota bacterium
GCATCGCCACGAATGTGTTGTTGAACTCAAGATTCGTCACCTCCGCACTCTGCACGACGGCGCGTAAGACTTGCGCCCGCGTGAGCGTGCCGGCCGCCAACCGGCTCGTGAGATCATTCCGGGTCAGCGTCACCTGTCCGCCCGCTTCCGGGTTGGCCGGATCAGGCGTCGTGATGCTCGTTAGTCCATAGCGGCCGAGCAGCGCGGCGACATACTGACTGTCGCTCAAACCATCGTAAGTGGCGTGGAAGTCCGCGCGCTCTGTGAAGCTCACGGCGTAGGCCGCGCGCTTGGCAAACACCTCGTCGGCGGTTGCGCCGGTCACAGTGCGCATGTCCGGAATGATCTCTGTGTACTGGGGCAAACGCCCCAACGCGACTTTGTAGAACAGGAAGACGTAGAAGCCTTTCAACTGAAACTCCGGCGAGCCGAAGAAGGAACTGCTGACGAGGATGCGATCACAGCCGGCGGAGGGGCTGGTGGGATCGAGATTGTTCACGTCCGCACAACGATTCAACACGCCCGACCACGGCTCGCCCGCTTCCGGTTCGCGCGAGAGAAAATCAAGGTACTGTTGGCGCACGAAGAACGGCGTCGTGAAGACCGGGTTCGGTTGTCCGGCCGTGTCATTGTCTATGATGTTGATCGGCGCAGTGCTCAATCCGCCGAGCGCCGCGCCCTGCGGATTCAAGAGCCGGAGCGTGAAGCTCTCGTTGGGTTCGACGTGTGCGTCGTCAATGATGGGCACGGTGAAAGTCTTGCTGGTCTCACCGAAGGAGAAGTAGAGCGTGTCAACGGCGGTCGCGTAATCGCAGCGCGCGAACGCGACGCCGGGCATCGTCGTTGTGTCGTCGCAACGCACGGCGGCCGGATTATCAACCGTCGCATACGAGACGACCGCGCCGCCGGGGATGTTACTGGTGAGCGTCACGGTGACGGTCGCGCGTCCCACGCCTTCGCCGGCGTTGTAGCTGGCGCTGCTGAACTGGACGCTGTTCAAATTGAACGGGATGCTCGTGCCGGTGAAATTCGCCGTCTTGTTACCTGTGACCGTGCCGGACGAGACGAAGGTAAGGCTGGCCGGATTGAACGCGAAATGATCTTTGATCGGCGTCACCTGCACGCGACTATCGGGCGTGTAGGGGACACTGTAATTGCCGTTGGTGTCGGTCTGCCCGGTTTGCGTGCCATTATTGTCGGTGCGCACGATGATCGTCACGCCGGCAAGATTAGCGCCAGTCGAAGTCATGATATGCCCGCTCACCGTCGCGGGCAGGACGATGAAGTTGGCGGTCTGGTCTGCGCTCAGGTTGTTGATGCTCGCGCTTGCGGGGCTGAAGTTGTAGCCGGAGAACTGCGACGGCGTGATCGTGTAGTTGACGCCGGCATTGAGATTGAAGAAGCCATAGTTGCCGTTCGCGTCTGTGACCGACGTGCCGTTCTGCGCGCCGCTCAACTCCACCGAGACGCCGCTGACGGGCTGGCCGTTTCTATCAGTCAGCCGCCCCGTGATCGAGTACGACGGTAGCGCGAACAGGACAGTGCCGCCGCGCGGCGCAATCGGTTGCATGAAGATCGTGCCGTTCGAGACCGTGTAGAGCGCACCGGTGAATGCATCGCGCAGACGCTTACCGTTGGCCAGAATTGAGCCGACCGGGATCGCGGGCGATTCAAACTCGCTGCCATTGTTGAAGACGACGACGGCCTTTTCATCCGCGCTCACGCGGGCGAAGGCGTAAGAGTGATCATCGCTCGTGAACGGCTGTGTGGTGTCGCCGGTCAGCAGCGTCTCGAACGAACCGGTGCGCAAAGCTGTGTGCGCTTTGCGCAGGGCCGCGAGTTGGCTGTAGTAAGCGATCAGACTGTTGTCCGCCGGGCCATAGACGCTCGTGTTGCCGGTCTCGTCCGTCCACGGATAAGGCGCGCGATTGTACGGATCGTCTTCGGGGCCGGAGCTACCGTTGGCGAGTGATGGCGCGTTCAAGCCCGCCTCGTCGCCGTAATAGATCATCGGCGCGCCGATGTAAGTGAACTGGAAAAGCGCAGACTGTTTTAGACGCTCTTTCGCTTGCGCTAGGCCGCTGTCGCCC
>JANMAD010000168.1:0-9518 GCA_031359515.1 Acidobacteriota bacterium
GAGACCTGCGCCGCTTGGAGCGCCTGCGCGGGCCTGAGCTTGTCCACCAGCATCCCGCGATAGAAGCGCGTCATCAACTCGGCCGTCGCCGCGTCGTTCACGCTCCACAAACTCACGACCACGCGTGGCGCGCCCGCGTACATGAAGCCGCGCGTGAGACCGACGAGACCTTCGCCTTTGACTTCTTTGCCGAGTCCCGTTTGACAGGCTGAGAGTACCACTACGTCCGCGTTCAACTTCAAATTGAACACTTCATGCGCACGCAGGAAACCATCCTGCGGTCTGCCTTGCGCGTCGAACATCGAGAGCAGAATGCCTGATAGCTCCGGATGCTGGCTGTCGAGAAAGCCATGCGTGGCGAAATGCACGTAGCGATAATCAGCCAACGCCGGATCGGTCACTGCCGCCCGACTCGCCACAAAGTCGAGCGCTTCTCTGCGCGCGGCGGGCGGTGCTAGTTTGCTGATCTCTTCCGCTTCGCGGCGCGTGGCCCGCAGCCGCCGAATCCGCAAGTCCGCCGTTGCTATGCCCGACTCCTGCGCTGCCTTGGCCACGCCTAAACTCAGCCCACGCGCTTCGGCCGCAGGCGCGTTGGTCGCCGGCTGACCCGCGCTCGCTTTGAACCGCTCGTCCGTGCGCTCGAAGACCGGATCGGCCAGCACCGCCAACAGCTTCGGCGCGTTCTTGCGCCCGCCCGCCTCGCGCCGCAGCACGGCCAGCGTCGAAGCTGACGGGAGACTAACGATCTCGTGCTCGACGATGAGCAGCTTGACGGCTGCGCTGCCCACGCCGCCGGCCGGCATAGGCAAAGCCGCGAAGGGGATGTATTGGAGCGCGCCGTCAGCCACGACGAGCAGACGCTTCTTGCCGAGCAGCGCCGCAACGGGCGCGAGCAGCATCCGACTTAACTGCGCCGCCACCTGCGCGGTTTGTGCATGGGTCTGTTGCTGCATCTCGTCAGCCATACCGCGCTTCTCTGCCACGCCGCCCGCCGCCTCTGGCGGCGGTGTGCGGTCGAACGTGTAGAAATCTCGTGCGGCGGCTTCGATCTCTGCCCGCTTCGGCAACTCGTAACTCGTGATGGCGGTCGGCGTCACCGCCCACAGGTAGCTGCGGTCTTTACCGAGCGAGTATTCGAGCAGCATGGTGTCGGCGGCGAGCAACTGCGTCTGAATCTCTTGCAGCGTGAGCGGCTGCGGCTGCGTCAAGGCCGCATAACGCGGGCTGGTCTGTCTGATCTGCGCCTCGACCTGCTGGAACTCGGTCGTCAGCGCATCAACCTCTTTGGCGCTGGCGGCGGCCTGTGCTTCCGTGTGCGCGCCGCTCAGGAGTTGCGTCTGTTGCTGCGCTTGGCCGTTGAGTTGTTGCTGTAGCGTGCGCTCGCGGGCGAGCAGGGCAGCATCAACCCCCTGCCGTATGTCAGCGTTAGCTTCGGCGAGCATCTCAAGGAGCGAGCGCGCCCGCGCGCGTTCGCTGGCTTGCAACGCCTTGCCATCGTAACCGGCGGTCGGCTGTTGCCCGTGCAGGCGCATCAGCAGGTCTATGTAGAACTCATAATGATCCTGCACGGTGGCGAAGAAAGATGAGCGCAACTCCTGACTGCTGATTGTGGTGCGGAGTGCTTCGAGGATGTTGATGGCGGCTTCGGCGCTGGTGAGGGCCGCGCGGAGGTTGCCGCGCTCGCGCTCCAGATAGGCGATGTTAAATAACGTGTTTGCTTCGTACCCGCGCTGGCCGATAGCGCGATACATCAGCAACGCTTGGTTGTAGTAAGCAAGCGCCTTCTGCTGCTCGCCCAGCCGGCGATAGACTTCACCTATGTTATTGAGAGTCGTCGCCTCGCCCACCCGGCCGTCGCTGAGCGCATGGAGCAGCGACAACGCTTGATTGTAGTATGCGAGGGCCTTCTCCTTCTCGTCCAACTCAAGATAGACGCCGCCGATGTTTTTGATCGTTAGCGCCACGCCCTTGACGTTCCCGACCGCGCGTAAAAATGGCAACGCCTGATTGAAGTAGGCCAGGGCCTGCTGCTTGTCGCCCAGAGCTTTAGTGACGCCGCCGAGATTATTGAGCGTTGCGCCCATGCCGCTGGCGTCTCTGATCGCGCGCCGCCGCTGCACCGCTTGCTGCAAATAGTCGAGCGCCTTCTGCCGCTCGTCCAGACTGTTATAGAGCATGCCGATATTGTCGAGCGCGGTCGCCTCGTTCTTGACATCGCCGACGGCGCGTAAAAGCTGCAACGCCTGATTGAAGTAGTCGAGGGCCTGCTGCTTGTCGCCTATCACGTCATAGACCGCGCCGATGTCGCTGAGCGTTCTGCCCTCGCCTTGACTGTCCCCGCGCGCGTGCGCCAGCCGCAACACCTGCTTCAGGGAGTCGAGGGCCTGCTGCTGGTCGCCTAATAGGAGGTAGATTCGTCCGACCCGACTCAGTGCGACCGCTTCGCGCGCCGGGTCGCCAGCGGCATGACAGATTGAGGCCGCCTCCAGCAATTTACGAATCGCCTGTCTGAATGACTCTCTCGTGCCTTCAGCATAAAAGCGATTAGCTTCAGCATACAGCCGCTCCGCTGCCGGTTGTGCCGCCTGCTCGGTCTGGGCGGGGAGCGGGCCGGTCAGGAGCGAGAGTGTCAGGAGCAGCAGGAGGCTGCGGCGGATGAGGTAGGAGATGGAATGCGATGGGTGGGGGCGTTGGCTGCTGGGGGCGCGCATGGGTCGAACTCCTTTGGTGGAGACAGGCGGTTGTGGGCGGATGCCATCAGGCATCGGGTTTGGGTGACAGCCCGGCAGGTTGACGCTTAAACGGCGTCGTGCGGGATGTCCTCGAACAGGGTGGCGAGGGGGCAACTGAAGTCGGGTAGGAGCGGCGTGTGCAGCGCGTCGGGTTCGTAGAGCGTGGCGGTTAATTCGAGCGCCGCCGTGTCGCGCCGGTAAACTTCCATCGTGCGCGTGCGCCAGTCCACGATCCAGTATTCGGAGACGCCGCGCCGACTGTAGAGCTTCAGCTTGGCCTCGCGGTCGCGCCGCTCGTTCAATCCGCCCGGCGACAGCACTTCGATGACCAACTCAGGCGCGGCGTGCAGCTTGCCGTCAGGCCGGAGCGCGGAAGCTAATCGCCCGGTGCTAATCCAAATCACGTCCGGCGCTACGTCCTCGTCGTCGGCGAAGATCACGCCCGGCGCGAGGTTGGCGCGGCCCGCCCCGGTCTGCTTGCTCCAAGCCTGCAACAGTGCGTAGAGTTGCCCGCATAGGGCCTGATGATACCAGTGCGGCTGTCTGGACATGTGCAGCTCCCCGTCTATGATTTCGTAACGCTTCCCGTCGTCGGGCAGCGCCTCCAGATCACGAGATGTCCAACGTAGCGTGGCGCTCATCGCTTCTCTCCCATCCGCAGGCTGACGCTTGAGGCAATTATCATAGCACGGGGGCACAAACTGCCAGCTTAGGATAGCTGAAGCGTCTGCACCTTTCATCATGCGCGCCGCGCGGTTGCGGCGGTCACGCTAGGCGTGCCCAACTCGCTGGCGCGTTAGGCGGTCAGTTGCCTCATGCGATTTCAGACGTTGCTGTCGGCCGACGCAGGCTCTTCATCTTCTATCGTCGCTTGGTCAACGAGCATCGCGGGGATGTCGTCCTTGATCGGATAGACGCGCCGGCACGCGCTGCACTTGATGCCGCTGCCGTCCGATTTAAGCTGCACCTTGCCTTGACAGGCCGGGCAGATCATCATCGCGATCAATTCTTCATCAACTTTCACGGTTATGTCCTCTCATACGCCGGTAAGGTTAAAAGGAATTGCGCTAAAGCACAAACGAACGGCGGCGCGCGACTCGTGTCGTTGCGGCTTGCCTCCCGCTATGTCTTACCTGCGCTCCGCGATCATGCGTATGCCGGTCTTCGGGCGCAGGGTGATGCGCGGCAGTGGTATGACGGTTTGATCGGGCGCGAGCTTTAGTCGCCACTGGCGCGCGGTGGTGGCGATGAGCAGCACGACCTCCAGCCACGCGAAAGCTTCGCCGATGCAGCGGCGCGGGCCGCCGCCGAAGGGGAAGTACGAATATGGATGGCGCGGTTCGCGTGCGGTGGGCGTCCAGCGTTCAGGATCAAAGTGTTCGGGCGCAGGGAAGAAGCGCGGGTCGCGTTGCACGACGTACGGACTCAGCAAGACAAGCGCGCCGGTTGGTATGACGTAATCGCGCGCCGCAAAATCTTTGACCGCGAGCCGACCGATAGCCCAAGCGGGCGGATAGAGCCGCATCGCTTCCGCCGCGACCATTTCGGTGTAACGCAGGCGCGGATAGTCGGCGACGGAAAATTGTGTGCGCTCGCCCAGCACCTCGGCCAACTCCGCGTACAATTGCTGTTCGACTTCCGGGTGCTGCGCGAGCAGATACCACGTCCACGTCAAAGCATTAGCGGTCGTCTCGTGCCCGGCGAGGAAGAGCGTCATTAACTCGTCGCGCAGTTGCTCGTCGCTCATGCCGCGCCCATCGCCTTCCTCGTCCTGCGCGGCGATGAGCATCGAGAGCAAGTCGCCGTGATCGCGCCCACTGCGACGGCGCGCGGCGATGATGCGATAGATGACGGCGTCGAGCCGTGCGCGTGCGCGCCCGAACTTGCGCATGGCGGGGAGCGGCAGTTTTTCCAGATACTCCGAGTAGGGCAGCATGAGCAGTTGGAACAACTCCATGATCTCCGTGAGCGCCGCGCCGACATCATCAGTGTCCGCCGTGACATCGGCATCGAACAGCGTCTTGGCAACGATGGCGAGCGTGAGGCGCATCATCTCGCGCGAGATGTCGAGCGTCTGACCATCCTGCCACTGACGGGCGGCGCGGGCGGCATAGTCAATCATCACCGCACCGTAGGTCTCTATGCGCTGGCGATGAAAGGCCGGCTGCGCGAGCCGGCGTTGGCGGCGATGATGCGTGCCTTCGCTCGTCAACAAGCCTTCGCCGAGCAGCCGCTTCGCGCGTTGCAATGCGCGCCCTTTGATAAACGAATCTTGCTGCGTGACAAGCACGTCCTTGATCAAGTCCGGATGGCTGAGCAGATAAACCTGCTGCGGCCCCATACGAAAGAAGACGATGTCGCCATGTGCGCGCGCGAGGCCTTGCAGAAAGCCGAGCGGGTCGCGGCGAAAGGCGAGGAAGCCAAACAACGCGCCGCCGGGCCGCGTGCGCCGTGGGCCGGGCGGCAGTTTTAATGAAGCAGTGCTCATGACAGAAGAACTCCGTTTCAACTCGCGGGCTATACTGATTATGCGGCTGTGGCGCGCACATTGAGCCGCAATAAGCTCAACTAGCGGCGGACAACGTCAACTAACGCGGCCGGCATACGTCTGTTATTATACGCCTGCGCCGACGACATTATGCGCGGCGCGACTGCTGCGGCAGTTCTCTTAATGGATTAGTGGAGGCGGTTTGTCTTTAGAGTTTGCGGTTGAATATCCGTGCGTGCTGCGGGCGCGCTACACCGAGGAGCATCTGCGCGCGTGGGGGCGGCTGGGCAGTTTGCACACGCGCCTGACGACGGGCGAGGCGGTCGCGCCGTCGGACGAGAAGGTGCGCTTTGTCGAGCGCGCGAGCGACGAGGTCGAGCGCATGCAGGTGGAGACCGAAGTGTGCGCCGCTTGTCCCGCCGCACTGCCGCGTGAGATGGCGGGCGAGGGCGAAGCGGTCGGTTGTCTGGGGCGCATCACCTATCCGATTGAAGCGCAGTTCGAGAAATTTTTGGCCGACCGCGCGCAACTCACGCTCGACACGATTGACACCGACGATCAGCCGCGCCTGCTGCGTGTGCTGCTCGACAAAGACTCGCCATTCGATGGCGAGGGCGCGAAGTCTCTGCGGCAGGTGACGACGCCGGAGCAGTTGCGCTTCTTCGAGTTGCGTCTGCCGATTCAACTCGCACGCGCGGCTGCGCACCTCACCACCGATCATCTCTTCGATGCGTTCACCGGCTTCACCGCGCAGGACGCCGCCGCCACCAGTTACACGCGCGAACTGCCCTTGCTCGCCACCGCCGACTATTACGATTTTCTCGATCACATCCTGCGCCACGACCTCAGCGAATCAGAACGCGCACGTGTGCGCGGGCGCAGCCGCAACTATCAACAGTTCCTCCGCCTGCTCGCCGCCCTTGAGCGCGCCGAAGCTCTGCAAGCCCGCGTGCTGTTGGATTAAAAAGTAGGCAGCAGGCAGTAGGCAGTTAAAGCAAATTGCTTTTGTACTTACCGCCTACTGCCTACTGCCTACTCTTCCGTTACATCTTTTCTTCGTCTAGTTCGCGCAATGTGTCGAGCAGCAGATTGGTATTGCTGTGGGCGGGGATGGTGACGGGGAAGGCTTGTGCGGCGCGCTCGAAATCGAATGCGCCGTCGGTGAGCGAGAGCGCGACGCGCAGGGCCGCGTTCGCCTGAATTGGCCCGCTCTCCGCGCCGACGATGCGCCCTTCGTTGAAGTGTATGCGGCTCGCCGCCGTGCTGCCACTGACGACGAGCGCGCCGGTTAAGCGCGCGTTCTCAAGCACCTGCACGGCGTCGAAGATGCTGATGACGGAGAGGTCGCCGGCGAAGGTAATGGCGCGCGGTGGATGCGCTTGTGTGGCGGCAGCCGGCAGCGGTTGCAGGTCGGGCCGGCGGGCGCGGCGGATCGCTTCCAGCCCGGCAGCGATGTTGACGCGCGCATCGAGTTGTCTGGCTTCGAGCAGCCGCTCGTGCGCCGTGTCGTAATCCTCGCGCGTGAGATAAAGCTCGACGAGCGCGAGACACTGGCGCGCTGCCTCTTCCGGTTGATTGTTCGCTTGCGCGACCTCGCGCAGTTTCTCGCGCAGCTTGAGCGAGTGGAAATGTTGTTTGAGCGCCTCTTGCAGCCGCGCGAGCGCGCGTTGCGGCGCTTGATATTTGAGAAACAACTCAACGTCGAGCAGCGCCGTCTCGACCGCCTCGTTGTAAGTTTTGTCTGCCTGCACGTCCGCCATCAACTTCGCTCGCCAAACTCCGTGTTGCCTTCCGCGCTGCGAGTTTAGCACACACACCGTGCTAGAAATCGAGCCGCACGCCAAGTCTGATACTGCGCGGCCGGAGCGTGCGCGTGGGCACGAGGAATGAATCAGCGAATGCCTGTCGTTGTTCGCCGGTAGCGTTCGCGCGGAGCGAATTAAAATTAATGAACTCAGCGCCGAAGGTGAAGACAGTTTTGTTGAGCACGTTGTCGAACTCGATTGACGGGCGCAGCCGCACGCGCTCGCGCAGCCGGAACTCGCGCGTGACGTTGAGGTCGAACAGGAAGAGCGCGGGGCCGCGCCCGGCGTTGCGCGGCAGGTTGCCGGATTGGCCGATGGTCGGGAGCGACAGTGCGGCGAGCAACGCAGAGCTAAGCGGCTCATTGGCTTGGCGTGCATGGAGCAGGCGCGGATCGCCGTTGAAGACAGGGCGGTCGTTGTCTACATCGTCGAGGTTGCGATCCACGCCGAGCGATAGGTTGAAGGGCGCGCCCGACGCGAGCCGCATGATCGGCGCGAGGCGCAGACGCATGAGCGCGGGCGGCAGGTCGCAGACGCCGGATAGCACGAAGCGGTGGCGACGGTCGAGCAGACTGCGCGCACGCTCGCCGCGAAAGTCGCCGGGCCGCAACGCATCCGACGTATTGACGATGCCGTCGTCAATCAGGCGCGACAACGTGTAAGCGGCGCGCAGCGAGAGCGCGAAGTTGCCTGTCACTTGGCCGAAGCGGCGGCGCGCTTCGACCGTGAAGCCGTGATAAAAGCTATTGCCGATGGCGGCGAGTTGCTCGACCTCCGTGCGCGTCGGATCGGGGCGCAGATTGTTGAGCGCGGCAAGCGCGGCGTTGAGCGTGGTGGTCGAACCCGTGCTGTTGAGGTTAAAGACACTGATGGGCACGCCCGCTTCTGTCACGCGTGTGATCGCGTCTGTGTTGTTCGCGTCGGGTGGGGCGAGGTTGAAGCGCACAAGCTCGCCCGCGGTTGAAACGTTGTAGAGCGGGCGCGTGCCGATGGGATCGCGAAAGTTGGCGAAGTCGCGGGAGGATAGATAGGCGGTAAAGTCTGCATAGCCGCGCGGCAGACGCGGCGCGTTGGCGTTGAACTCGCGCCACAGATGCGCCGCGCGATTAAACGTGTAGTTTGCCTCGAAGACGAAGCCGCGCCCCAGTTCGCGCTCAAAGCCGATGTTCGCTTGATAACTCTCAGGGATGCGTAAAGCAGGATCAAGGCGGCGCGAGAAGTTTGTCTGCACCGCGCCGAACTGCTGCACGACGGGGCTATCAACGGTGAGCGGCTGGGGGAAACTCAGGTTCGCGGCGATAAAGGCGCGGCGTTGCGCGTCGGTCAGGGCGCGACCCGTAGCGGGATCAATCAGCGCATTCGTGTCGAAGAGGACGCGCGCTTGACCGAGCGTGAAATCGTCAACGGTGCGGAGCAAGACACGGTTGTAGAACACGCCCGCGCCGAGGCGCACGACCGTCCGGCCCGTGCCCTTTGGATCGTAAGCGAGTGCCAGTCGCGGCGCGAAGTTGTTATGATCTTTCAGAATAGTCTCGCGCTCATAGCGCAGCCCAAAACTCAAAACGAGATTCGGCCGCACACGCCATTCGTCCTGCGCGAACAGGGCCGCGTAAAGATTCTTTTGCGTTGACTCGGTGTTGAAGCGTTGGCGGAAACGACTGGGCGTGTTGGCTAAAAAGTCGCCGGCACTGGTGAAGTTGTACGTGCCGGTGGCGTCGGCCAAATCTATGAAGGTGGAGCGGACGCGCTGTAGGTCGCCGCCGAGTTTGAGATTGTGCGCGCTGCCGACGAGCGTGAGCGCGTCCTGCAACTGCCAGCGCGCCTCGCGCCGGTCGCTCGCGCCGGTGGTGGACGAACCGGCGACGAGTGTGCCCGCACGATTCGCTAAATCGGCGGCGGGCAGCGGATCGTCTAAGGTAATAAGCACGACGGGTCGTGCTTCCGTATCGCGCGTTTTGACGGCCGGTGTCAAGCGCGAGATTTGCGCGCGGAGTTGATTGACCGCGCGGGCCGAGAAGACGAAGTTGTCGGAGTAAGCGAGCGCATCTGTGTCGCGCGTGCGTCCTTGTAAAGCGTCCGCGAGCCGCGTGCCGCCGCCGAACTGGCGCAAGTTGCGCGAGCGGCCGAGTTGCCACAGCAGCGCGCCGTTATGCGTGTCCGTGAAATTGTGATCGAGCCGCAAGCTCAAAGTGTGCTCGCGCACGGGCGTGTTGACGGGCACGATGTAAGGCGCAAGTTCGGCGGGTTGATTCGGCGCGGTGGCGTCGCTTTCAGTGCGACGGCCTGCGAGCGTGGTCGGCTGTGGCAGGGGAAAGCGCGCATTGGTCTGCACGGGCACGAGCGTGTCTATGAGCGTCGTGTCGAGCAAGGTGTTGTACTCGTAGGCGGCGAAGAAAAAGGTGCGCGGCTTGGTGGCGTCGTGCGCGCCGAAAAGTTTTTTGACCGTGAGCGGGCCGCCGAGCGTGAAGCCCGGATTGTGCTGTTGCAGGGGCA
>JANMAD010000179.1:0-1996 GCA_031359515.1 Acidobacteriota bacterium
TACACGTACACGGGCGCGCTCGGCGTCGTCTGGCGCGGCGACCGCGAACTTGCCCCCGCGCTAAAACTCTGGGCCCCGACGGCGCAGTCTGTGCGGCTGCACTTGTTTGCGGACGCGCGTGCGGAGAGTGTGGCAACAGTCTTGCCCATGACGCACGACCCGACCACAGGCGTGTGGAGCATCAACGGGCGCGGCGATTGGGCAGGCAGATTTTATCTCTACGAAGTCAATGTCTTCGTCCCCGCGACGGGGCGCGTGGAGCGCAATCTCGTCACAGACCCTTATTCGCTCAGCCTCGCGACGAATAGCAAACGCAGTCAGATCGTCTATCTCGACGCGCCGAATCTCAAGCCGGCGGGCTGGGACGCTCTACGCAAGCCGCCGCTCGCTGCGCCGGAAGACATCGTGCTGTATGAGCTGCACCTGCGCGATTTCAGCATCAACGACGAGACCGTGCCCGCCGCCCATCGCGGCACGTATCTCGCTTTCACCGATCAAAACGCCAACGGCATGAAGCATCTGCGCTCGCTCGCCGAAGCCGGTCTCACGCACATCCATCTGCTGCCCGTCTTCGACATCGCTACGATCAACGAGGACAAGTCCGCGCGTAAAGAACCGGACGCGACCGAGTTGCGCAAATATCCGGGCGACTCCGAACAGCAGCAAGAGATCATCTCGCCCCTGCGCGATGAGGACGGCTTCAACTGGGGCTACGAGCCTTTCCATTACACCGTGCCCGAAGGCAGTTACGCGACCAACCCCGCAGGCGCGACGCGCATACGCGAGTTTCGCGCAATGGTCAAAGGCTTGAGCGACGCGGGGCTGCGCGTCGTCATGGACGTAGTTTACAACCACACAACCGCGAGCGGGCAGGACGTGCGCTCAGTCCTCGACAAGATCGTGCCCAGTTACTATTACCGTTTGAATCTCGACGGCGCGGTTGAGACCAGCACCTGTTGTCAGAACACGGCCTCAGAGCATGCGATGATGGAAAAGTTGCTGATTGATTCCGTCGTCACGTGGGCGCGGGCTTACAAAGTGGACGGCTTTCGCTTCGACCTGATGGGCCATCATCTGGTCGCGAACATGATTAAAGTCCGCGACGCTTTGCGCGCCCTGACCCTTGCGCGCGATGGCGTTGACGGCACGAAGCTTTATCTCTACGGCGAGGGCTGGAACTTCGGCGAGATGGCCAACAATGCGCGCGGGCGCAACGCGACACAACTCAATCTCGCGGGCACGGGGCTAGGCACATTTAACGACCGCTTGCGCGACGGCGTGCGCGGCGGCCAGTTCGGCCCTTTTCAAGCGCAGGGTTTTATTAGCGGCCTCTATCTCGCACCCAACGGCACGGAGCAAGGCTCAAGCGCAGCGCAGAAAGAGAAGCTGTTGCAATACATGGATTGGCTGCGAC
The DNA here is from genome assembly GCA_031359515.1 of Acidobacteriota bacterium. Classification (GTDB taxonomy): domain Bacteria; phylum Acidobacteriota; class Blastocatellia; order Pyrinomonadales; family Pyrinomonadaceae; genus QHXQ01. Next base: position 1,415 of record JANMAD010000179.1, read on the forward strand.
TCGGTCTCGCGGGCAACCTGCGCGATTATCGGTTCGTGAATCACAAGGGCGAGATAGTGTCGGGCGCGCAAGTGGACTACGGCGGTCAGCCCGCCGCTTATACGGCCGACCCGCAGGAGGACATCAACTACGCGGAGGCACACGACGATGCGACGCTCTTTGACTTCAACCTCGTCCGCGCGCCTGGCACAACGACGATGGCGGATCGTGTGCGGATGCAGAATCTAGGCCTTGACCTCGTCGCGCTGGGGCAGGGGATTCCATTCTTCCACGCGGGCGAAGAATTGCTGCGCTCGAAGTCGCTCGATCATAACAGCTACAATTCAAGCGACTGGTTCAACAGACTCGACTTCACGTACACGACCAACAACTTCGGCGTCGGTCTCCCGCCCAAACAGGATAACGGCGACCGTTGGCCCGTCATCCGGCCGCTCCTCGCCGACCCGCAACTCAAGCCGATGCGCGCCGACATACTGCAAACCTTCGCGCACTTCCGCGAACTGCTGCGCATACGCAAAAGCTCGCCGCTCTTTCGGCTGCGGACTGCCGCCGACATCAACGCGCGCGTGCGTTTCTACAACA
>JANMAD010000180.1:0-2298 GCA_031359515.1 Acidobacteriota bacterium
ATCTACGAAGGCACGTCGGAGATTCAGAAACTTGTCATCGCGCGCGAGCTTTTGAAGGAATAGAGGTAGCAATGTTGAGGATAAGACTATCAGCGTTAGTGTTCTCATTCCTTGTAGTGTGCTGTACGACCAGCCAAGGGCAGCAGCAAGAGAAAACAACTCCCCCCGAAGCTGATGTAATTTGCCAGCTTCGCCCCACGTGCCCGATTATCTCAATTGATCGTGCTGATGAAAAATCTGGGACTGGCTCGCTGGTAACATTCAACGGCAATGTGGTGAGTGGTGATCCTACGCTGCAACTGACTGGCAAATGGACGGTCTCAGCCGGCACGATTATTAGCGGACAGGACACATGGGTTATTACAGTTGATGCAAGCGGATTAGCCGGGCAGACCATCACAGTCACTCTTGAGATAGTCGGCCTGAATCCAGCTTGTGCTAAGACAGCATCTACCACCACAACATTAGCGCCGTTTATCTGCGGGTTGCCCTTCGACACTTTTGGCATAATTAATCTCGAAGACGAACAAGCACGACTTGACAACTTTGCAAACGAACTAGCGAGCGCACCGAGCGAGGTGGGTTACATCACTACCTACGGCGGCCGGCGCGGACTTGTGGGTGAAGCTCAACGCCGTGCTGAACGTGCGAAGCAATATCTAATCAAGCGTCGTCAGATTGCGGCCGCGCAGATCGTAACGATGGACGGGGGCTATCGTGAAGAAGCTACTACTGTACTCGTGATCGTACCGCCGGGCGCGACCCCGCCAACTGCCAGCCCGACAGTTAGTCCAGATGAAGTTCAGATAATTCATTCCAATAAACAAAGACGGCGTCCGAAATAGTAGCTATGAAGATCAATATCATCGGCGGCGGGCCGGCCGGGTTATATTTCGCGCTGTTGATGAAGAGTTGAGGATGAAGCCCCTTTCACCAGACACTACGCCCGAAGCGCAGCAGATGATGTTCGAGTTGCTGCGGCGCACGCCTGCGTGGAAGCGCATGGCATTGACTAGCGAACTCATTCAGACGACGCGCACGCTGCTGCTCGCCGGGCTGCGCAGCCGATTCCCGGCCGCGAGTGAAGAGGAAATACGTCGCCGCTTTATCGCCAGCCTGTTAACCCGCGCAGAGGTCATCAACGCTTACGGCTTTGATCCGGTGGCGGAAGGATATTGAGGGAGTCGCGCCGGTCGCATGGAAAGCCCGCTTGATGTCCTGTCGCAAGTTGCGCGTGCGCTTGATGCGCTGGGCATCGCTTACGTGGTCGTCGGCTCATTCGCCAGTTCGCTGCATGGCGTCTATCGCACCACCGCCGACATAGACATCGTGGCCGACATCGAACCGGCCCAAGTTGCGCCGCTTGCGTCGGCGCTTCAAGCATCGTTTTATATTGATGAGCAGGTCGTCGGCCGGGCAGTGGCACGGCACGGCTCGTTCAATGCCATACACTTCGAGACGGTCTTTAAGGTGGATATTTTCGTCCCGCCGCCGGACGGCTTCGGCCGGCAGCAACTCGCGCGGCGACGGTTAGAGCAATTAACGCCCGACGCGCCGCAGGGCATCTACGTCACGACGGCGGAAGACGCGATCTTAGCCAAGCTCCTCTGGTACGAAGCCGGCGGCGGAGTCTCGCAAGCGCAATGGGCGGATGTGTTGGGTATCATCGGCGCGCAAGGCGCGGACTTGGACGTAGAGTATTTGCGCGCGTGGGCAGCGCGCATCGGCGTGCGCGAGTTAATGGAGCAGGCGCTCACGGCTGCAAACTGAAACATGAAGATTAACATTATCGGCGGCGGCCCGGCCGGTTTGTACTTCGCGTTGTTGATGAAGCGGCAGAGCGCGGCGCATGAAGTGACAGTATTGGAGCGCAACGGGCCGGATGATACGTTCGGGTGGGGCGTAGTCTTTTCGGATAAGACGCTGGCTTACTTGCGCGACAACGATGAGCCGAGCTATGAAGCGATCACGCGCACGTTTGCAACGTGGGATAACGTTGATGTCGTGCATCGCGGTGAGCGTGTCACGATCCGGGGCAACAAGTTCTCCGGCATCGCGCGCCTCAAGCTGTTGCACATATTGCAAGCGCGGTGCATGGAGTTAGGCGTTGACTTGCGCTTCCGTGTGAACGTCGCTGACCCGGCGGAGATTGCGGCTAACTGCGATCTGCTCGTCGGCGCGGACGGCGTGAACAGCGAGGTGCGGACTCGTTACAGCGAGTTCTTCGCGCCTGAGTTGAGCGTGCGCCCCAATCGTTACATCTGGTATGGCACGCGCCAACTGTTTCACGGGCTGACG
>JANMAD010000188.1:0-5726 GCA_031359515.1 Acidobacteriota bacterium
AGCCACTAGGCGAGCCAATAGGAATGCAAGGAGCAGGGTTGGAGTAGCACGGATCGTTCGGCGTCGCGTCCACCTGCCAGATGTAATCCGGCTCAGCATATAGCACGTCGGGGCGCGCGTTGAGCGCGGCGATGGCGGCGAGCGTGTCAGCGGGCGCGACGTGCGCGAGGCGCAGACCCTTGACCAAGTCCGAACCCTCAAACCGCTCAAGGCGCACAGTAGCTTCGCCGCCGTCTGCCAGTCTGAGCGCGGCGACGGACGCTGCGGCCGTCTTCGCTGCCGTCTCGCTGCGGAAGCGCACCAGCACGTTACCGGCGACGAACGGCGCGTCCGTTAACTTGTCGGCTATCGTCCGCCGCGCGCCGGCGGTGGCGCGTCCTTCGTTCGCTTGTTGCAGCCGGCCGTGGGTGATGAAGGGGAGACTGGCCGTGACGAGCAACAGGCTCAGCCAGAGGGTGAGGCGACGCGCGGGACGAACCGACGAGGCAACAGATTTCATATTCAACTCCAGCCCAACGCGGGGCACTTGGCTAAATCAACGACGGGTTATTCAAGCGGACTATTTAACGTGCAATATGTGCCGGGCTAATCGCGCCGGGCCGGTGCGGGATTTAAGGTACTCGCGCACCCGCTGCTCGTGCCGCGACCGTGAGGGGGGGGATTAAACTGAAACCGAATGGACTCGCAATGTGAACCCCACCTCAGATGCGCCGCCCCCCACGCCGGATGTACGCGCATCGGCAATTTCTCAGATGTTTTGCGGGCAAACAGCGTCCCCAACTGCGAACTGTTAAACCATCGGCGCGTGCTATCGAGCGAAATGGCAGGCTGACCGAAAGCTAATTGTACGGTGTGAATTATAAGCGCGCCGGCTGGCCAAATGAAAGCGCGTGTGCATTGCTGGTTAGCGGAAATGTTGGCCGATCTGCTCTGTGCCGAACGTGCCGATGCCGTTGAGGCGGAAGCTGAAGACGACGCGGTTCTCGTGCCGGAAGCCGACGTTGTAGCTGAAGTCCTGCGCCGTGAGCGCGCAACAATTCCACGTGTAGCCGAGCGTCCAGACCGAGCTGATGAGCGAGTTGTTCTTGCCCACGCGATTCTGGAAATCGAAGAAGAAGGCTGCGCCGCCGTAGAGACCGTGTGAGATGTTGCCGAGGAAGACGGACGGACTCCACTGCGCGCCCTTCAACGTGCCCGCCTCTTTACCGCGCGCGTCGGCGAACTGGCTGAGCGAGGGCGCGAGATTGAGGGCGCGCGTGTAATAGAAAGTCTGGAACGCCTGCACGAGTTTGCGATTCGTGCCGAAACTGACCGCGAGGTTGCGCAAGCCCGCGCGCTGTAGGTCGAAGTCCGTGCGCACGTCAATTGATAGTTTATGGCTGGGGTTATAACGCGCTTGCAAGTTGAGCGGCGAGAAGCGGCGCGGCACGCCGCCGTAAGAGAAACCGGAGAACGTGTTGATTGGATAGAACTGATTGCGCCGCCTCGGCACGAGCGCGCCGCCGAAATAACGGTCGAAGAAATACTTGCCGCGTATGGTGAGCGAGAAGACCTCATACGGCTGGCTCGTCAGTGGCGCAGCCTGCGCGCCCTGCGGCGAGACAGCGCGCCCGCTCACGTTCTCTTTTGAGCGGCGCGTGAAGAAACGATTCGTCAGCCCGTACTCGATCTCGCTCGTGTTGGCGATGGCGTCCGTGTAGTCGAAGCGAATGATACGCTCGAAGTTCGAGATGCCGCCGATCTTGCGATAGACGATGTACGGCTCGATCACGTGGCGGAACAGAAACTTGCGGTCACGATAGAAGTTGCGCGCGAGCGCAGGCGGGCGCAGATCAACCTCTAACTCGCCGTAGGTGCGTGTCACGTCGCGCCCCAGCACGAGCCTCGTCAACGGGTCAATCGAGTTCGAGTAGAACGTCGAGCGGATGCCGCCCATGACGGTGGCCGACCAGCCGCCGCCCAACTGAAACGGCACGGTGAAGCGCGGATGAAAATCGAGCCGTTGCACGACCGAGGGCGTGATGATCGGGTTCGGATTGCCGTCGCGTTGGAACGCGACGATGTCCTCGACCGTCTCCTTGCGGCTCACGCCTTCGATGCCGCCCTCGAACGAAAAATAGAGCGGCAGCTTTGTGAAGAAGGCGAGCGGCGACGGGCGTTTGTCGAGTTGGATAGCGGGCAGTTGGCGTATGCGCTCGCGCACGTTCGGCAAGGACGTGACCTTGTTGCTGAGGAGCGTGTTGAAGCTGTAGTCGCCCGCGTTCTTGTTGATGAAAACTTGCGAGCGCTCTTCGGGCGAGATGGCGCGCTGGATCGAGTCGGAGAAAATTTGCCGGAACGCGAGGTTCGACGTGATGTTCACATCGGCGGCGGCCAGAAAGCCGTTCGGGAAATAATGCACGCCGTCAATGTAGAAACTCGACCCGCCCTGATCCGGGTGCGTCGCATCGGGCTTTTGCCCGAAGATGCGATCCTTGACGGCGTAGAAACCGAGATTGAAATACGAGCGCGAGTTGGCGCGCGTGCGCAGGTCTGCGCCGAAGCCGATGCCGCGCATGGTGTAGATGTCGTTGCGAAACGTGATGTCGGCGGAGCGGCCCAATGTTTGGTAGTAAGCGTTCGACAGGCGGAAGCCCTTCTGCCCTGAGCCGCTGAAACTCGGCGTCAGAAAGCCCGACTCGCGGTCGCGCTTCTTGAGTGAGACGGAGACGTAAGGCAGAAAGAGGACAGGTATGTTCTTGATGCGAAAGCGCGGCCGCTTGGCCGTGAAGCGCTCGCCCAGTTTGATCTCCGCGCGCTTGGCCTTGAAGCTCCACTTCGGCACTTCCTCGTCGCAGGCGGTGACGACGCCGTTGATGATGACGACCTTGTTGGCCGCGACCTTCTCCACCTGATCGGCCGTGAAGTAGATGACCGTGCCATCTTCGGTGCGGTTGGTGAAGCCGGTGGAGTTGACGAAGAAGCCGAGCTTGGTGCGGTAGTTAAACTCTGCGCGCGTGCCCGTGATGCGCTGCAACTCGCCTTGATCGAAGACGACGTTGCCTTCGGCAACGACGCGGTTCGACGCCTCGTAGTCCGTCACCTTATCGGCCTGCAGACGATAAACGCCGACGCGTATATCAACGTTGCCCTCATAGACGATCACGCGCGCGTCCTTCGGGCCGCTCACCGTCTGCCGGTCGGCATCAACGCTGAGTTGATCGGGCGCGGCGGCCGGTGCGGCGGGTGCGATCTGTCCCGGCGTGACGGGCCGCCTTGGCCGTACCGGTTGGTCTTGTTGCAGCGGGTTGACGCTCGGCTCATCCGTGATGGGGTTCGTCACCTGCCGCTCGACCGGGTTGGTCGTCTGCGCCCGCACGGCGCGCGGCAAAGCAGCGGCGCACAGACACACGCACGCACAGCACGCGATCCGTATGAGCGCATGCAGCACGCGCGAATTATTTGCGGGTAATGAGACGCGGTGCAGAGCCGCCAGACCTCCCAGACACCTGAACGATTAAGCGCGGCGATGCTAACACGAAAGATCGTTCGTTGTCAGTTGTCAGTTGATAGTTGTCAGTTGATAGTTGTCAGTGCTTCAATCAGCGCATGAGTCACGCCGTCCGCCAAACAAGCACAACGGACAACGAACAACGGACTACGGGCACGCGCCTGATGATCGTCGCCGGCGAGGCATCGGGCGACGCGCACGCGGCGGCGTTGGTGCGCGCAATCCGCGAGCGCATGCCAGCGGCGCGGTGCGAATTCTTCGGCGCGACCGGGCGGGAGATGCGTGCGGCGGGGGTCGAGTCAATCATCGAGATCGATCAACTGGCGATTGTGGGTTTGCTGGAGATCGGGCGGGCGTTGCCGAAATTCCGCCACGCTTATCAGGCATTGCGCGCGGCGGCGGTTGAGCGCAAACCCGACGCGGTCGTCCTCGTTGACTGGCCCGATTTCAATCTACGCCTCGCACGCGCGCTGCACCGGCGCGGGTTGAAAGTTATCTACTACATCAGCCCGCAACTCTGGGCGTGGCGCGCTCATCGCGTCCGTGCGATCAAGCGCGACGTTGATCTGCTGCTCGCCATTTTGCCCTTCGAGCCGGACTGGTACGCGGCGCGCGGCGTCGCGCACGTCGAGTTCGTCGGTCATCCGCTCGCGGGCACGGTCATGCCGCGTTACGACCGCGCGGAGTTTTGTCGCCGTCAACAACTCGATCCCACACGCCCCATCGTCGCGCTCTTGCCCGGTAGCCGGCACAAAGAACTCACGCGCATCCTGCCGCCGATGCTCGCCGCAGCGCAAATAATCTCGCACACGCGACCCGACGCGCAGTTCGTCGTCGTGCTCGCGCCCAACCGCGCGCCCGCGGAAGCCGCGCCGCTCATCACGGCCGCGACGAACGCGCACAACTCATCGTTTGCCGATTCATTGCGCGTCACGCAGCACGAGACGCGCGAAGCGGTGGCGGCGGCCGACGTAGCGGCGGTGGCAAGCGGCACGGCCACGCTCGAAACGGGTCTGTTGGGCACGCCGCTCGTCGTGGTCTATAAAGAGTCCGCGCTCAACTGGCACACGCTGGGGCGGCTCATCACGACGGAACATTTCGGATTGGTCAACTTGATCGCGGGTGAACGGCTCGCGCCCGAACTGATGCAGACCGACTTCACCGGCGCGCGACTAGCGACGGAGTTGTTGCACCTGCTCGACCCGCGACAGAACGCGGCGATGCGTGCGCGCCTGCAAGCGGCGACCGCGCGCCTCGGCACGGGCGGCGCATCGGAGCGCGCCGCCGACGCAGTGCTGCGCGCATTAGCCGAGTGGCAAGCACACGAGCGAGAGAAAATATAGCCAGTGGGGTGATGTGCAGATCGGCGCGGGGACAATATTGGCGGCAGCGTCTCTCTAATCGTCTGACCAACCGTGTGCGCGCACGGGCGGCGGCGCATCAGCGCGCATCGCCACGTCGAATAACAGGCTCTAACTCTCACGGATTTCCTTCATCAGGAGAGTGTTCGAGTTATTGTTGGCCACGAAGTACAATTGCAGCCGGTTGTCTGGGGTTCGGCCGAGAGATGGAGCGGTGTGCGACTGCTCGCCCAGCAGAGTGTTTGGCCCCCAGACGTCATGGATGTCGTCGTAGATGCACTGGAGAAGTTCGTTCGTGTTGTTGTTTGCGACGAAAATTACGCGCAAGATAATTCCGTTGCTGGCAATCGCGGGCGCGAACTTCGTGGATTGCCCGAGATTGTGCCGCCGTACGAAATTGCGGCCATCGCGAGCGTCCGCGTGGAGCAATTCAAGGGAATTGTTGTTTGCCACAAAAACCATGTGGGTCCTGCCTTTGTGCGAACAGCTGGCCGGTGGGAATGGACTTGTTTGACCGAGATCGAAAGCCATAGGTCTCCCTAATAAACGTTTAGATTGTCGAACGTATTTGGCCGGCGGCTGGAAAAAACTGCGTGCCGCATTTGGCAGCAGCTTATATCATCATTCAATTTTGGATTCAACCCTATTGGCAGGTAATGATCTACTTGCCGCAAGGACACATAGTTACGCCATGTATGGGCCAAATAAGCTGAAGTATTTCTCAGGCGGCAATTAACCCCATGCGCCGATTAAACTCATACGTCAAGTAGATCATTACCCATCGTTGACTCTTCCACGCGCGTTATCCGCGCGCCGGATCGTTAAACGACTTTCAGTCAGCTTTCGTTGCAAGCAGCGCGGTCAACTCCGCGACG
>JANMAD010000229.1:0-9441 GCA_031359515.1 Acidobacteriota bacterium
GGTTACGGCGCGACGCACGACCGCGTGCGTGGCGTGCCCGGCAACTGGGACAAGACGCTCGCCTGCATCCGCGCGCTCTATCCGTTGAAAGAACGAGTCGCGGCGCGCTTTCGCCTGAATGTCAACACGGTCGTCTGCGCCGAGAACTACACGGAGATCGAGCAACTCGCAGCATTCCTCTGGGACAACTTCCAACTCGACGGGCAATACTTCAATATCATTCGCGGCGAGACGAAGGCGGGCGCAACGATCAAACAAGTCCCGCCCGACGTGCTGCCGCAGATGTACGCCCGCGTCGCCGCGTTGACGAAACGTTACGGCGACCGCATGTTTGCTGATGACGGCGCAGCCACGCGCTTCGTCAAAAGCGTCGCTTACGTCGGCGCGATCACGACGCACTATCGCACGCAGTTGGCCAACTTTGTGCAGCCCTCAGCGTGGCCCTTCCCCTGCACAGCGGGCGAGACGGCCGCCGTGATTGATTACAACGGCGATGTGCGCGCCTGCGAGCTACGCGAAAGGTTTGCCAGCCTCGCTGATTACGATTACGACTTCGCGGCGCTCTGGCAGAGCCACGCGCGCCAGCAGGAACTCGCGGCTATTGACGGCGGGCGCGCCTGCTGGTGTACGCACGTCTGCTTCATCCACGACTCGATGCGCCACTCGCGCCGCGCGCTCTTGCAGGAGTTGCCGAAAAATTATCTGCGGCGCGAGCGTTGGTAGCAGTTTCGATCTATGCCTGAGCGCGACGAACAACAGATCACGCAGAAGAGCGGCATGGTCTATGGCGCGGTCTTCACGCTGGCGGCGGCGATTGTCGCGTGCCTGCTCTTCGGCTGGCTGCTTGATCGTTGGTTGCAGACGGGGCCTTGGTTGCTGGTCACAGGGATCGTGTTCGGCGCAATCGTCGGTTTCTATCAGTTCATTCGCATGATGTCGAAGGTGGATTGACAGGCGCATGAAGCGACGCTCGACAGCCTGCACCGCGTCCATGTAAAATCATCCGTTCTGAGATGAGCGCAAACTTACATAGCGAGGCACTGCCGGTCGCCGATGAGGGAACTGCGATGGCGCGCCGCCTGTTCCGCGTGATGTGCGGGACGGTCGCGCTAGCGGTGCTGGCGAGTTTGTTTGTCGCCCCGTGGCGCGTGACGACGGGACTGCTGCTGGGCGGTGGGTTGGCGCTACTCAATCATCACTGGTTGCGCGCGTCCGTGCGCACGGCTTTTTCCGGCGTGGCCATGACGGGCCTACGGCCCAAACTCAGCATCGCGCGATTCGTGTTACGTTATTTCGTTGTGGCGGCGGCGATCATGGCGGCCTACGAGCTTGAGCTTGTCTCAATCGTCGCCACGCTCGTGGGCTTGAGCGCGTTCGTCGTCGCGGCGCTCGGCGAAGCATTCATCCAGACTTGTTTGACGTTCATACAGCGAGAGGAAAAATAACGGATGTTCTGGTTGCTGCAAGCATCTGAAGCCGGCGCGCAGGCCGGCGAAGCGGCGGAAGGGGCGGGACATGCCGCGGAGCATGGCGGCGAGCATCTGCCGTGGCTGGTCACACATGTCAATCACCTGATCGGCGAGCCGCTCTATCACTTGCAACTGCAAACTACCAAGCCGCTGTGGGACAAGTTCTTCGGCTTCTTCGGCACGAACGCCGAGACGGTGTTCGGCGCAAAGTATTCGCCGGAGACGGCCGTGCCGTGGTACACGGTGATGTTCATCATCGCGTGCATCCTGACGATGATTTTCGTCTTCGTGCTGAAGGGCAAACTGTTCGGCAAGTCGCTCTCAGAGGACGAACCGCACGGCGGGCAGCAAACGCTCGAAGTCGCGGTGCTGGCGGTGCGAGGTTTGATCGAAGACATCATCGGGCCGCACGGGTTGAAGTATTTTCCGGTTGTCGCGACCTTCGCGTTGCTCATCCTGACCTCGAATCTGATGGGGCTGTTCCCGCTCTTCATGTCGCCCACATCGTCCACGTCGGTCACGTTCGCGCTCGGCATCTCGTCGTTCGTCTATTACAACTACATCGGCATTAAAGAGAACGGCATCATGGCGCACCTCGGCCACTTTGCCGGCGTGCATTATTTCAGCGGCGCGATCCTGTGGATCATGGGGCCGGCGATGTTCGTCATCGAGTTGATCAGCAACTTCGTGCGCCCGCTCTCGCTGGGGCTGCGGCTCTTCGGCAACATCTTCGGCGACGAACAGGTGGGCGCAAACATCGCCCAACTCGCGCCGCCCTATACGCTGTTTATCGTCCCGGCGGTGTTGATGATCTTGAGCGTCTTCGCCGCCGTCATGCAGACATTTATTTTCACCTTGCTCTCGATGATCTACATCGGCGAGATTTCGCACGCGCCGCACCACGATCACGCGGGCGACGAAGTGGACGGCGGGGAAATCCTCGCCCCGGTGTTTACATAACAGTGACGAGTGACAAGTGACGAGTGACGAGCTAAGACAACAACTTGTCACTTGTCACTCGTCACTTGTCACTGCTTTTAAGCGGCTTCGAGCGACGGGGGCAAACGCGCCCGCGCACGTTGGAGCGCATGGCTTGAGAGACTTTGCGCGGTAGGTGCGGGAAGTTGTCGCGCGTTGGCGCGCGGGTGGTCGTTGCATTTTAGCTTTCGTAGTTTGAAAGCGCGTCGAGTGTCGGCATCGCTGGAGCGCCGTTGTAAGAGGGGCGGCGGATACCGGATGCGGGCGCAATCATAGTCGCACGACTGCCGCCGCAAAACGCTGCTGCCCGACCTTGCGGTTGCAGAGTTCACACAGAGAGACAGGAGAGTTGCTATGAGCAAACTGAGAATGTTCATGTTCGCTGCGCTCGGCGTGCTGTTCGCTTCGGCGACGGCGTTCGCGCAAGTGCCGGGCGCGGTCGAGGCAGGCGCGGATAACGTCAACACGGTGGCCAAGTGGGCCAAACTGGCAGCAGGCATCGGCTTCGCGTTGGCGGCGGGCTTGGGCGCGTTGGGGCAGGCGCGCGTGGCAGCGTCGGCGGCAGAAGGCGCGGCGCGCAATCCGGGCGCGAGCGGGCGCATCCAGATTCTGATGATCATCGGTCTCGCCTTTATCGAGACGCTGGTCATCTTTACGCTGGTGATTATGTTCGCCATCGTTAAGGTTTAAGTTTAACGAGCGCACAGGCGACAGACAGAGGCGGGCACGAACTGTTACGTCGTGCCCGCTTTTGCTTGCGCCGCTATTGATCCGCGAGAGGCAGGCTTGCCCCGCGTTTCCGCTTCGTTGTAAGCTGACCGCCGGTTCCCCTCGAACAATTAACCCCTCGGACTTATAAACCTCTCCCTGATCAGTTAAGGGCCTGCGCGCTGGGTTCGCGTGCAACGGATGCATGCGCGCATCGCCCGCAAAATGATCGGAAAGGACGAAAACCAATGCGTAAACTGATTCTGGCTTTAGCGATCTTGTTAACTTCGGCTGCGTTTGCCGCCGCCGACACGATCTATTTGAAAGATGGGCGCACCGTGCGTGGCACAGTGCTGGGTTTCATCAACGGACGGTTCGCCGTGCGCTTGGATAATGCCACACAGACCAACACCGGTGGATTTCCTTCGACCGCGACGCCGCCGGGCAATGAGGGCGAGATACGCTTCTTCCGCCCCGGCGAGATAGATCGGATCGAGATTGAAGGACGCTCGCTGGATGAGTTGCGCTATGAATCGCGCACCGTGCAAGTGGCGCTTGCGCCGAACTGGGTTGATTCGGGGATAGACCTGCGGCGTGGCGAGCGCGTACAAGTCAAAGCTTCCGGCACGATCTACGCCGGCCGCACGCGCATCACGCCCGATGGTCTGCGCACGTCCGATCCGAACGCGCCGCTGCCGCGCGCCGCCGAGGGCGTGCTGATCGGTGTCGTCGGCAATGACGCCAACTCGCCGATAGAAGAGCTAGGTCTGGCGCGCGATTTCGTCGCCGACCGGGACGGGCGTTTGTATCTGACGGCCAATCGCAGTTCTTATACCGACGCACGCGGCGCGTACACCGTGCAGGTGCGCCGCGAACGCGATCTCACGTCGCGCCGTAATGACAACAACGCTAACAACACCAACAATACTAACAACAACGAAGATGACAACAGCATCTTCGGCGGCTCAAGCACACCCGCGCCGGTGCGCTCACGTACAGCCCAACCGAACATTGATACGGGTCGTGACCGCAATCGCAACCCGCAGGAAACGACCATCGAAGTGCCCGGCACGTCACGCGGCGTGGACACGAACATAGACTTACGTGCGGGCGATCAGGTTGTGATCACTGCGAGCGGCATGGTCGTCGCGGGCCGCCGCGCAGGCCAAGTCGGGCCGGACGGCGGGCGTACTGGCTTCGGTGGGCTTGTTAGTCAATATCCGGTGCCGACCGCCGGCCCCGGCGCGCTCATCGGCTACATCCGTCTGTCGAACGGACAGATCACGCAGCCGTTCATCATCGGCAGTCAACAGACCTTCAGCGCGCAGTCCGACGGCCGCCTGTTCCTTGCCATTAATGATGACAACTACGGCGACAACAGCGGCAGCTTCAGTGTGAGAATCAGATACTGAAGAACAGTAGGCAGTAGGTGGTAGGCAGAACAGAAGACGGCGGATGAAGATGGCATTCGGTAACTGTGTGCCATCTTCATCCGCCGCTTTCCGTCTGGTTCTTACTGCTTACCGCCTACTGCCTACTGCCTACAATTTATTTCCCGCCTTATGCGTTGCGCGCAGGATTGGATCAATCGTGGGCGCGAAGGGCGGGGCGTAGGCAAGGTCGAAACGGTTGATCTCTTCGACTGTTAAGTTGGCATGCAGCGCGGCGGCATATACATCTATACGTTGGGCGACGCCTTCGCGCCCGACCATCTGCGCGCCGAGCAACCGACCTCGTTGATCGTACACGATGTGCGAGAGAATTTTTGTGCCGGCCGGGTAATAGCCGGCGCGCGAAGCGGTCTCATCCTCAATGACTGCGGCATCGAAACCCGCATCCTGCGCCTCACTTAATGATAAACCCGTGCGCGCGATTTCGAGATCGAAAACTTTGACGATGTTCGTGCCGACGACACCGGCATAGCGTACTGCGGGTTGTGCGCCCGTCGCGTTCGCGCCCGCGACCCAACCTTGCCGTACGGCCGGCTGACCGAGCGGCAGCCAGATGCGCCGCCCCGAGACACGATGTAAAACCTCGCAGCAGTCGCCCGCCGCATAGACGTTCGGCGCGCTCGTGCGTTGCTCTGCGTCCACCGTGATCGCGCCGCTCGCGCCCAACGCTAAACCGGCCGCCTCCGCCAGCGTCGCATTCGCCGTCACGCCGACGCCGATTGAAACGAGCTGCGCTTCGACCTCGCGCCCCTGCTCGGTCACGACGCGCTCAACCTGTGCGCGCCCGGCAAACGCGACGACCCGCTCGCCGAAGATGACCTCAACGCCGTGCGCACTTAGCTCGTCAACCACGCAATCACGTAAAGTGCCATCCAGCGTGCTCATCACTTTGTCTGAGGACTCAATGAGAGTTGTGCGCAAGCCGCGCCTGATGAACGCTTCAGCCATTTCCAGCCCGATATAACCAGCGCCGACGATTGTCGCCGCATCTGGTCGCTGCTCAGCGATGTAAGCGAGCATGCGCCGGCCATGTTCTATGTGGCGCAAGACAAAGACACCTGCGAGATCGTGGCCGGGCAAAGGTGGACAGACCGCCGCCGCGCCGGTAGCCAGCACGAGATTAGTGAACCTGATCTCGCGGTCTGCACCCTGTTGCTGCACGCGCACGACGGATTTCGCGGGATAGATTTCCCGCGCCTCCGCGTGCAATTGCAGATCGATGTTGTGCCGTTCGCGGAAGTAAGCGGGCGGGTGGAGGACGAGTTGTTCGAGCGTGGGGATGAGACCGGAGATGACGTAAGGCAAGCCGCATGCGCCGTAAGATACGTCGCCGGTTTTTTCCAGCACGGTGATGTCGAGCGCGGGGGCGCGGCGGCGCGCTTCTAGTGCGGCGGCCAGCCCGGCCGCCACGCCGCCGATGACGAGGAGATGTTCGTGACCCAAGTTTTCAGTCGCTTTCCGTCTGAAATAAAAACACGTGCGCCGCTAAGCTTACTCAATGCGGCGGTAAATTGAAAAAGAGAACGGACGGATTGTGTGAAAAGCGGGGCAAACATTGGCCCGCGCGCATGGCCTTAGTTTTGCTTATGGCTGTTTCGTTGCCGTTGCATGAAGCGGTATGATACGCTCGTTTGCAATCCACCCAACAGCGGCGGCGAGCGAGGCAGACTCCTGCGATGAAAAAATGTCCGAAATGCGGGAAGGTGTATGAGACGACGAATACGCTGTGCCCGATTGATGGGGCGGTGTTGATCAAGTCGGGCGACACCTTACTGGGACAGACCCTCGCTAATAAGTATCGTGTAGAGGAGCGCCTGAGTGAAGGCGGCATGGGCACGGTCTATCGCGCGACGCACGTGCTGATGGAGAAGTCGGTCGCGATCAAAGTGCTGCATCCCGCGCTGGCCGCCGATGAGAAGATCGTCGCGCGCTTCACCCGTGAGGCCAGAGCCGCTTCGCGCATCTCGCATCCACACGCGCTCAGCGTCACGGACTTTGGTGAGAGCGAAAACGGCATCGTCTTCCTCGTCATGGAGTATCTGCGCGGGCACACGCTCAAGCACGTCATCCGCACGGAAAGCCCGCTGGCGCTCGCGCGCGTCGTCGAGATCACGCGGCAAGTCGCGGGCGCGCTCGATGCGGCGCACGCAGAGGGCGTCGTCCATCGCGATCTCAAGAGCGACAACATCATGCTCGAAGAGGTCGTCGCCGGTAACGACTGGGCCAAGGTGCTCGACTTCGGCATCGCCAAAATTCAAGAGCCGGACAGACACGACCCGGAGTTGACCGCGCCGAATCTGATTATCGGTACGCCGCAATACATGTCGCCCGAACAATGCTCGCAGTCGGCGGAGATCGACAAGCGTTCGGACATCTATTCGTTCGGCATCATCCTTTACGAGATGTTCGTCGGGCACGTGCCGTTCACGGGCGACTCGGCGACGGCCATTATGCTCAAGCAACTGCAAGAGCCTGCGCCGTCCGTGTTGGCGGAGCGCAACGATTTGCCCGTGGCCGTCGGTGACGTGATTGCAAAGGCGCTATCCAAGCAGCGCGAGGAGCGGCAGGCAAGCGCGGGCGAATTGGCCGATGCGCTCGCGGCCGCTGCGGCGACTGCGACCGAAACACCATCTGTAGCCGTCCTGGCGGCGGAAGCAGTACGCACGACAGGCGAGCAACCAGCCATCAGCACCGACCGCATCGTTGTGCCGACCGGCCCGCAAGAGCTGCGCACAACCGCGAACGATGATTACGACGAGGCGACCATCGTGCGCCCCGCGCCTAGCACCGGCACACACCGCGAGTTGGATGAGCTTGCTGCCTACGATGCTGCACCGCCGCCCGCCGCGAGTCTCAATCCGTGGCGCATCATGGTCCCGGCGGCGGCCGCGTTAGTCATTTTGCTCGTCGTCTTTTTCGCATTGCAACGCGACTCGACTCCGGCCGCCGCGCCCACCAACGAGAACGCCGCGCCGCTCATGACCGATCCAAACGCACAGGCCGTGCAACCGCTCGGCCCGCCCACCGGCGCGGGCGAGACGGCCGTTGCGCCGGTTGTGATAGTGCCCGGCACAGCGCCCAGCCCAGTTACTGAAGGCTCGCCAACCGGCAGTGGTCTGCCCGGCGTCAATGACAATTCCGCAGCGCAGCCAACTCCTACTACCACACAAAGCGGCGACAACAGCAACGCGGCGCACAACGACAATACGCCGCCAGCTAACGATAACAGACCGCAGAATAACAACGCTGACCCTGACCCGACGCCGCCAACTAACAAAAACGACAACCGATCTGCTAAGCCTACGCCCACGCCTGCGCCGACGAATAACGACGACGAGCCGCCGCCACCCACGCCCACTCCGCGCCGCCGCGTGACGCCGACGCCGACTCCGCCGCCCACACAAGCAGCCCCCGGCGGGCCTGCGCCGATTGAAAGCTCAACACCGCCGCCCGCGCGGCCGTAAAGTTTCAAACACGCAACGCGCTTTTATAACGCCCCGCCAAACGCGACTGCATAATACTTATTGCTTGGGCGAGATCGCCTTGCGCACGAGCGCCAGCATGCGCGGCTCTTCGTCCAGCGTCAGCGTGATCTCAAGCACGTAGCAGGGCAGGGCAAAACTTAACGAGCGGAGCTTGACCGCGTCCTTCGCCGTTGTGATAAGCGCGCGTGCGCCGCTTCGTTCAGCCTCACTTGTGAGCTTATCAACATCTGCTTGGGTGTAGTAATGATGATCGGGAAAGGCGCGGGTCTGAATTAATTCACAGCCAGCTTGGCGTGCGTGTGTGAAGAAGGCTTGCGGGTTGCCGATAGCGCAGAACGCAACGAGCGGTTGTGTTAGAGCCGTAGGCTCAAGTCCAACGTTTTCATCGGCCGCTGTTAGTAGGCGAATGCACCGCGTACTCGTGCGGGCGACGAAGATGGGGCGACCATCGCTGAGTTGCGCGGCTGTAGTGTGCAAGTCCGCTAGATCGCGCGCGAGCTCGGCGCGGGTGATGACGATTGCATCGGCGCGGGCGAGGCTATGCAAAGGCTCGCGCAGACGGCCGCGCGGCAACAGGTGACCGCCGCCCCACGGCGCGCTCGCATCAATGGTCACGATATTCAGATCGCGCGCTAAACGCAGGTGCTGAAAGCCGTCGTCGAGAATGAAGACCTCACTGCCCAGCGCTCTTTGCGCCCAACGCGCCGCCGCCGTGCGATCCGCATCGGCGACAACCGCCGCCAACCCGCGCAAGCTTTCGGCCAACAGGCACGGCTCGTCGCCGCCCGTGCGTGCGTCCGCCAGCACGCGCTCGTTGTCTGCCACCAACACACGCCTGCGCGCATCGGCCCGTCCGTATCCGCGCGTTAGCACGCACACGCGCTTGCCCTCGCGCGCCACGCTCCGCGCCAGCCATTCGACCAACGGTGTCTTACCCGTACCGCCCGTCGTGATATTGCCGACGCTGATAACCGGCGCATCAATTTTTTCAACGGCCAGCGCCCCCACGCGATATAGTGCAAGCCGCGCGTGTGTGAGCGCGCCGTAGAGCAGACTGAGTGGGGCAAGTGCGAGCGACATAAAGGTTAGAGATCAGAGGTTAGAGGTCAGTGAGGACGGTTCTTTACTAACCTCTGACCTCTGATCTCTAATCTCTGATTTCTCTCCCATGAATACCTTCCGCGCACAATTCAGCATCGGTGCAATATGCCTCCTGTTGGGGGTTATGCTGGTGGTGCAGTTTCGCAGCCAGCGCGCTGCGCGTGGGGAGGTTCCCCAGTCTTCCACTGATCAGGCTACATATATAAGCCAGCTTTACGACAGCACTTCGGAATTGCGGAGGCAGGTGGA
>JANMAD010000253.1:0-15384 GCA_031359515.1 Acidobacteriota bacterium
CTGGCTGCGCGAGGGCTACGACGGCGGCGCGCAGCACATCGTCCTCGCGCACCTATCGCAACGCGCCAACAATCCGCACGTCGCCAAGCTCACAGCCGAGATGGCGCTGCAAGAACGCGGCACGCTGTTTCAAACGACGACCGAGATCACGCTCACGCATCCCAAAGACCCGACCCCGTGGATCGAACTGTGACAAATCAAAGTTCAAAGTTCAAAGTTCAAAGTTCAAGGTCAGCAGACCGGCATGACTTCGGGCCGCGCGCGTTACATTTTAGACTTTGCTCATTGAGCTTGTGGCTTTTGCTCGCGGTTGCGTTGTGCGGCGTTGGTTGCGCGGTGAACAAGACGCGAGACGGTCTGCCGCCCGCCGCGCAGGCCGCGATTGACGCGCTGACAGACGACATCGCCGCCGGCCGCGACGAGCAGATTTACGCCGCAGCGGCCAACGAATGGCGACAGGCCGCGACGCCTGACGAGAGCCGCGCGAGTTTCGCGCGCGTGCGCGAGACCTTTGGGCCGGTGCGCAGTCGCGCGCTCGTCGCCGGGCAAGAGCAACAGGCGGCGACGGGGCCGCTCAACGGGCACATCGTCAACGCCACCTACAACACGCGCTTCGAGCGCGCCGACGCCATCGAGACGTTCACGCTCGTCGAACGCGACGGCCGCTGGCTGCTCGCGCGCTACGCTGTCCACTCGGACGCTTTAAAGCAGTGACGAGTGATGAGTGACGAGTGACAAGCTAAGACTTGTCCTTCGCTGGTCACCCGTCACTTGTCACACGTCACTGGGCTTATGATTAACCGCTACACCTTGCCCGCGATGGGCGCGCTCTGGTCGGAGGGCGCGAAGTTTCAGAAGTGGCTCGACGTGGAGATCGCCGTCTGCGAAGTCCACGCCGAGATGGGCACGATCCCGCGCGCGGCCGTTGCTGAGATCAAAGAGCGGGCGCGCTTCACGGTCGAGCGCATACACGAGATTGAAAAGACGACCGACCACGACGTGATCGCGTTCACGACCGCGCTCGCCGAGAACATCGGCGACGCGGCGCGGTTCGTCCACTACGGGCTGACTTCATCAGACGTGGTGGACACAGCGAACGCGCTGCTCTTGCGCGATGCGTGCGATCTGTTGCAAGACAAGATCGACGCGCTCATGCTCGTGCTGCGTCGCCGCGCTTACGAGTTTCAGCACACGCCGCAGATCGGGCGCACACACGGCATCCACGCCGAGCCGACCTCGTTCGGTTTGACCTTCGCGCTCTGGTACGACGAGATGCGGCGCAATCGTGCGCGGCTGGAACGTGCGCGCGAAGCAGTCGCCGTCGGCAAGATCAGCGGCGCGGTCGGCGCGTTCGCGCATCTCGATCCCGTAGTGGAAGAGCAAGTCTGTGCGCGACTCGGACTGAAGCCCGCGCCCGTTTCGACGCAGGTGATTCAGCGCGACAACTACGCCGAGTATCTCTGCACGCTCGCGCTTGTCGCGTCGTCGCTCGATAAGTTTGCGTTGCAGGTGCGCCACTGGCAGCGCACGGAGGTGCGCGAGGCGGAAGAGAAATTTAAGCCGGGGCAAAAAGGCTCAAGCGCGATGCCGCACAAGCGCAATCCGATCTTGTCGGAGCGCATCTGCGGACTGGCGCGCGTGGTGCGCGGCTACGCGGTCGCCGGTCTCGAATCGGTCGCGCTCTGGCACGAGCGCGACATCTCGCACTCGTCCGCCGAGCGCGTCACGCTGCCCGATGCCTCCATCGCGCTCGACTACATGCTGCACAAAGCGACGGGCCTCTTCGACACGCTCGTCGTTTACCCTGCGCGCATGTTAGAGAATCTGAATGCGACGTGCGGGCTGGTCTTTAGCGGCCAACTGCTGCTCGCGCTGACACAAGCGGGCGTCGCGCGCGAACAGGCTTACGAGTGGGTGCAGCGCAATGCAATGCAGACGTGGGACGACGGCGGCGACCTACGCACGCGCGTGCTGGCCGACGCGGACATCAACGCGCACTTAACCCGCGCAGAGATCGAGCACGCCTTCGCGCTCGACACCTACCTGCGCAACGTGGACGCGATCTTCGCGCGCGTGTTCGGCGCAGTTTGAATTTTAATTTTACACGGGGCGATTACGTTGAAAGCAAAAGTTTACGTCACACTCAAACCGGGCGTGCTCGATCCGCAGGGCAAGGCCATCCAGCATGCGGTCGCCCAACTCGGCTACGGCGGCATCGCCGACATACGGCAGGGCAAGTATTTCGAGATCGCGCTCGACGATTCCGTTGACCGCGCGCACGCGCAGGCCGCGGCCGAACGGATGGCGCGCGAGGTGTTGGCCAATCCCGTGATCGAAGATTATCGCGTGGAGGTCGAAGCGTGAAATTCGGTGTCCTCGTCTTCCCCGGCTCGAACTGCGATCACGACGCTTATCACGTCATCTCTAAACACGTCGGCCAACCAGTCTCGTTCATCTGGCACAAGGAGACTGATCTCTCCGGTTACGACGCGCTCATCATTCCCGGCGGCTTCGCCTACGGCGACTACTTGCGCGCGGGCGCGCTCGCGCGTTTCTCGCCCGTGATGAACTCCGTGCAACAGTTCGCCGCGCGCGGCGGTTTCGTGCTCGGCATCTGCAACGGCTTTCAAATCTTGTGCGAGGCGGGACTCTTGCCCGGCGCGCTCATGCGCAACCGCGATCTGCACTTTATCTGCGCGCACGTCAACGTCCGCGTCGAGACAAACGATACGCCGTTCACGAATGAACTCCCGCGCGGCACGATCCTGCGCCTCCCCATCGCCCACGCCGAAGGCAACTACACCTGCGACGCCGCCACGCTGGCCGAACTGCAACGCGAAAACCGCATCATCTTTCGCTACTGCGACGTGGACGGGCACACGACCGCCGCCGCCAACCCGAACGGCGCGCTCGACAACATCGCCGGCATCTGCAACCGCGCACGCAACGTCTTAGGCCTCATGCCGCACCCGGAGCGCGCCTGCGAAGACCTACTCGGCTCCGCCGACGGGCGCGGACTCTTCCGCTCGCTCAGCGCGACGCTCGCACTCGCGCAGGAAAGATGAGAGTGCCAAGTTCAAGGTTGCAGGTGCAAAGTTCAAAGGCCAAAGCCCGCAACCGTGTGGCTGATCTTGAACCTGCAACCTTGCACCTTGAACGCACTCTTTCTTGGGCTGAGGTGCAGCGCACGCACCGCATCCGCAACGGTGTCTATCAACGCAACGGCCGCCTCATCTCGCTGCTCACAGACTTCGGCCGCATCAATCCCTGTTACCCGGATGAGCATGCAAACGGCGACACGGACACCATCATCTATACCGGCGCAGGCCGCCGCGGCGATCAACTGTTGACGCCCGCCAATCGCGCGCTGCTCGCCGCCATCGAAAGCCAACACGCCGTCCCGCTCTTCAACAAGCTTGCGCCGGGCCGCTGGCAGCACATGGGCCACTGGCGCGTCACGGCCGCACGGCACGATTACGACGAACAAACGCAACGCATGCTCTGGCGCTTCACGCTCCAAAAGGCAGTGACGAGTGACAAGTGACGAGTGACTAGCTAAGACAAAGTTTTTAACTCGTCACTTGTCACTTGTCACTGTCTTTAGCACTTGTCACCCGTCACCCCTTTCTGTAAGCTTTCGCTTCCCGCGCGCAACTTTCGACGAAGGAGTATCTATCCGAGATGAAAAAATACCACGCATACACATTCGCGCTCGCGTTGTCCCTCTGTTTGGTCGCTGCCCTCGCGCCCAATCGGCACGTGCGCGCCGCCGGCGATGAACCGGCGGCGGCCATTGCTATCGGCGCGACGGTCGCTGATTTTACGTTGCCCGACGCCGATGGCGCGGCGCATTCGCTCGCCACGCTCAAGGGTAAAAACGGCACGGTCTTGATCTTCGTGGCCACACGCTGCCCGGTCTCGAACGCTTACAACGAGCGGATGGCGAAGCTCGCGGCGGACTATGGAGCGCGCGGCGTCAACGTCATCGGCATCAACTCGAATGAGACCGAGCCGGCCGCTGAAGTGAAGACGCACGCCGCCGAGAAGCATCTCATGTTCCCGATCCTGAAAGATGCGGGCAGCAAGATCGCGGATCGGTTCGGCGCACAGCACACGCCGGAAGCTTACTTCCTCGATGCCGGCAGCAAACTCGTCTATCACGGGCGCATAGACAACGCACAGAATCCGGCGAACATCAGCGCGAACGACTTGCGCGACGCGATTGATGCGGTGTTGGCCGGCCAGCCCGTGGCTAAAACTGAAGTCAAAGCCTTCGGCTGCTCGATCAAGCGGGCCGCCTCTTGATCTTGCGCCACACCATGCAGCCGGAACTAAACCGCATGAGCCACGAAGCCACACGAAGAGACGCGAAACATACTCAAGGCCAATTTACCGCTCTGCTTCGCGCTGTTTCGTGTGGTCTCGTGATGCATGCTCTGCTCGTGTGCGCCGCGCCCACGCAGGCACGACACGCTGAAGCAATGACAATGCGTCGCGTCGCCGGCGCTGCCGACGGAATTAATATCAGCAAGCGGCGCGCGTCTAACCGACGTAAAATCCGGATGGATCGCGGGCGCGGCGCAGCCGTTAAGTTATCCGCCAACGCGCCGGCCGTCAGCCTGCTCGACGGAGCCGGCATCAAGCAACTCTTGCAGCGCGGCACGCCGCCGAATGACCGCCCGTTGCTCGTCAACTTTTGGGCGACGTGGTGCGAGCCGTGCCGCTTGGAGTTTCCCGATCTCGTCAAGATTGATGCCGACTATCGTGCGCGCGGGTTGGAGTTCGTCACCATCTCGATTGACGATCCCGGAGAATTGACGACGGGCGTGCCGAAGTTCCTGCGCGCGATGCGGGCGCAGATGGCGGCATACATCTTGAACGTGCCCGATTCCGATCCGGTCATCAACTCGGTCGATCCCGAATGGGGCGGCGAACTGCCCGCGACGTTTTTGTTCGACCGGCAAGGCCAAATCATCTTCAAACACAAAGGGCGCATCAAGCCGACCGAACTGCGCGCCGCCCTGGATAAAGTAGTGCCGAGTGACAAGTGACGCGCAAGAGTTCAAAGTGCAAAGTGCAAGGTTCAAAGTCAAACCCGGCTGACCGGCAACCTTGAACCTTGCACTTTGAACCTGCTTTTAACTCGCCATCCTCTTATGGAACTGATCACGCCAGAAACCATCGCCGCGCACAATCTTACCGCAGCCGAATACGCACGCATCATTGAGTTGCTGGGGCGCGAGCCGACGTTCGTCGAGTTGGGCATCTTTTCGGTGATGTGGTCGGAGCATTGCTCCTATAAATCTTCGCGCGTGCATCTGCGCCGTTTGCCGACGACGAGCGAGCGCGTGATCGTGCCGCCGGGCGAGAACGCGGGCGTGGTTGATGTGGGCGACGGCTGGTGCGCAGCGTTCAAAGTCGAATCGCATAATCATCCGTCGTTCATCGAACCGTTTCAGGGCGCGGCGACGGGCGTGGGCGGCATCCTGCGCGACATTTTCACGATGGGCGCGCGGCCCGTCGCGGCTATGAACTCTTTGCGTTTCGGTTCGCTAGACCATCCACAACACGGTCAACGCAATCGCGCGCTCGTCGCGGGCGTCGTCGCCGGCATCGCGCATTACGGCAATGCGTTTGGCGTGGCCACGGTTGGCGGCGAAGTCATGTTCGACGATGCGTATGCGTTGAACCCGCTCGTCAATGCGTTCGCGCTGGGGCTGGTGCGCCACGATCAAATCTTTTTCGGCAAGGCGACGGGCGTGGGCAATCCAGTCCTGTACGTCGGCGCGAAGACGGGGCGCGATGGCATCCACGGCGCGACGATGGCTTCGGCCGAGTTTGACGATGAGGCGATGGCGAAACGCCCGACCGTGCAGGTGGGCGATCCGTTTCTCGAAAAACTGTTGCTCGAAGCGTGCCTCGAAGCGATGCGGAGCGGCGCGGTCGCGGGTATTCAAGACATGGGCGCGGCCGGTCTCACGTCATCGTCATGCGAGATGGCGGCCCGCGCCGGCACGGGGCTGGAGCTTGATCTAACGCTCGTGCCGCAACGCGAGCAAGCGATGTCGGCTTACGAGATCATGCTCTCCGAGTCGCAGGAGCGCATGCTGATCGTCGCGCATCGCGGGCGCGAGCGACAGGTCGTGGACATCTTCAAGAACTGGGATTTGGACGCGGTCGTCATCGGGCGCGTGACTGACACGGGGCGTGTGCAGATCATGTATCACGAAGGCACGGTCGCAGACATCCCCGTCAATCTCCTCACCGACGAAGCGCCCGTGTACGAACGCCCGATGAAGAGCAAGGATGAGGGCGGAGGGCTGAGGGATGAAGGCGCGGCCGTTGGTGGCGGCATCGATCTCGTCTCACCCGCGCCGCCGCCTGCGCCCGGATTAGAAAGTTCTGCGAACGGGACGAACAACAGACAACGGACAACGGACGACGGACAAACCGATCACAATGAGTCTTTATTGCGTCTGCTCGCCGCGCCGAACATCGCGTCGAAGGAGTGGGTCTATCGGCAGTACGATCACATGGTGCGGACGAACACGGCCGTGTTGCCCGGCGCGGACGCGGCCATCGTGCGCATCAAGGAGACGCGCCGCGCGCTCGCCATGTGTCTCGATGGCAACGGCCGCTATTGCGCCGCCGACCCGCGCGCGGGCGCGATGCTGGTCGTCGCCGAAGCCGCGCGCAACGTCGTGTGCGTCGGCGCGCGGCCCCTTGCGATCACGAACTGTCTGAACTTCGCTTCGCCCGAACGACCGGAAGTGATGTGGGCGTTCGCCGAAGTGATTGACGGTATGGCGGAAGCGTGCCGCGCGTTCGACACGCCGGTCGTCTCCGGCAACGTCTCGTTCTATAACGAGACCGAAGGGCGCGGCATTTTGCCCACGCCCGTCATCGGCATGGTCGGTCTGGTCGAAGACGTGCGCCGCATCATCCAACACGGTTTCAAACAGGCAGGCGACATGATCGCGTTGCTCGGCACGACTAACGACGATCTGTCGATCAGCGAGTACGCAGCAACTATTGAAGCACGCACGACCGCGCAGATGATCGCCGCAGGCCATGTGCCCATACTCGATCTGAATTTAGAAAAGGCTGTGCAAGCTGTCTGTCTCAAGGCGGCGGAGGAAGGTTTGTTGCGCTCGGCGCACGATTGCGCGGACGGCGGTCTCGCCAGCACGCTCGCCGAGTCGTGCTTCTCTTC
Source organism: Acidobacteriota bacterium (assembly GCA_031359515.1). Taxonomy (GTDB): domain Bacteria; phylum Acidobacteriota; class Blastocatellia; order Pyrinomonadales; family Pyrinomonadaceae; genus QHXQ01. The sequence goes on from JANMAD010000253.1 coordinate 7,214, forward strand.
GCTCAACCGGCCGGCCCTTGGCGCGGACGTGCAACTCACCGGCGCGCTCGCAGTCACCGCGCACCTCTACAGCGAATCGCCCTCGCGCATCGTCGTTAGCTTTGACCCGGCGGCCCACGTGCGCCTCGCAGAGTTGGCCGCCGAGCACAATTGCCCGTTCACCATCATCGGCCGCGTCGGCGGCGCGCAACTGCGCATCAGCGTTAACGATGCGTCGGTGATCGCCCGCGACATCAGCGCGCTCGAAGCCGGCTGGCGTAACGCGCTTGGTCAGGGGTTGCAGACCGAAGTCTTGGCCGCGGCGGCCGAATAAAACGCGGCGGCCAAACTTGCCCCGCGCAGTTTAAGGTCAGGCCAGATGCATCCGCGCATCATTCACAACCAACGACTGCTCGACGCCGCAAAGGCGCGTCTGCCCGCGTTGACGGCGGCGACCGTTTACGGGCGCGGTGTGTTCACAATCGTCGCCATCTATGGCGGGCGTGCCGTTTTGTGGCCGCAACACTGGGCGCGGCTCTGCGCCGATGCCGCCCGCACGGGCGTGCATTACGCAGCGTTCGACGAGGCAGAGGTCGCGGCTGATGTTGCGCGTCTGATCGCAGCGAACGAGGTTGAGCGTGGACTAGCGCGCGTGTCTCTGCTCGCGCGAGCGGTGCGCGGCGTCTGGCGTGCGCCGTCGGCAAAAGAGAATGAAGTTGAGACCGATCTATTGATCACGACCGGCGATGCGCGCCCCGCGCCGAACGAAGGACTCGCGCTCACGCTCTCGCCCTATCGCGTGAACCCACACGCGCCGCTCGCGGGCGTGAAGAGCATCAGCTATCTGGAACATGTCTTAGCGTGGGAGGAGGCGCACGCACGCGACTTCGACGAAGCGGTGCGGTTGAACGAGCGCGGCGAAGTGGTCTCGGCGACGATGGCGAATCTCTTCTGGGTCACGCACGGGACGGTGCATACGCCCGCGCTCTCGACCGGCGCGCTCGCTGGCACGACGCGCGCACGTCTGCTTGAGTTGGCCAACGAGATCGCCGTGCCCGTCGTCGAAGGCGTCTATGAGTTGGCGCAGCTCGGCGACGCGGATGAGATTTTTCTCACCTCCGCGAGCCTCGGCGTCGGGCTGGTCACGACCTACGATTTTCATCGTTACACCGTGCCGGCCGGCAGCGTCGCCCTGCGCTTGCGCGAAGCTTTCCGCCAACTCACGCTGCAAGACCCGGCCGCCGCCGACTAGCCGGCGCAGCCTTGCGCGCATTTGCGTTGGCGGTAGGGCCGGCTGCTGCTATAATCCGCGCTACGCCTTTGCCCGCGACGCGGCGAGTTTTCCATTGCATCCATTCAACCCCTTCTGGAGGAATTAACCAACATGGCCACCGAACTAAAACGTGCCGGCGCGACCCCCGGCCGGATCGAAGAACTACTCGGCGCGGATGCGCGCACGCTGCTCGATTACACCTCGAACACGATCACTAAAGATCATCTGCAACTGCCCGGCCCCGATTTCGTGGATCGCGTCTGGTCGGCGTCGGATCGCAGCCCGCGCGTATTGCGCTCGCTGCAAACGCTCTTCGACACGGGCCGGCTCGGCGGCACGGGCTATCTCTCGATCCTGCCCGTCGATCAAGGCATCGAACATTCGGCCGGATCGAGTTTCGCGCCCAACCCGATCTACTTCGATCCCGACAACATCGTCCGCCTCGCCATAGAAGGCGGCTGCAACGCGGTCGCTTCGACCTACGGCGTGCTGGGCGTGGTCGCGCGTCGCTACGCGCACAAGATTCCGTTCGTTGTGAAGATCAACCACAACGAGTTGTTGAGCTATCCGAACAAGTTCGATCAAGTCTTGTTCGGCACGATGGACGAGGCGCAGGACATGGGCGCAATCGCCGTCGGCGCGACGATCTACTTCGGCTCGGAAGAGTCCACGCGCCAACTCGTCGAGATCGCCAAGTGCTTCGCCTACGCGCATGAGCTGGGCATGGCCACGATCCTCTGGTGCTACTTGCGCAACCCCTCGTTCAAGACCGACAAAGGCGACATGCACACCGCCGCCGATCTAACCGGACAGGCCAATCACCTCGGCTGTACCATCGAAGCCGACATCATCAAACAGAAACTGCCGACCACTAACGGCGGCTTCAACGCGCTCAACCTCGCCGGCTCGTCCTACGGCAAGACCAGCCCGAAGATTTACGACGAGCTTAGCACCGACAACCCGATTGACCTCGTGCGTTATCAGGTGGCGAACTGCTATATGGGTCGCTGCGGTTTGATCAATTCGGGTGGCGAGTCGAAGGGCGCGAGCGACATGGCCGAAGCCGTCCGCACCGCCGTCATCAACAAACGCGGCGGCGGGATGGGTCTCATCTCCGGGCGCAAAGCGTTCCAACGGCCGATGGAAGAGGGGGCCGCGATCCTCAATGCCGTGCAGGACGTGTACCTCGACGAATCGATCACCATTGCATAAGAACAATAGGCAGTAGGCGGTAGGCAGTAGGCAGTTGAGAAACAAACTGCTGTTATTGCCTACCGCTTACTGCCTACTGCCTACTGCTGCCACCGTGTCTTCTATCGAACAGGCACAGCCCACCTCCGATACGGAACTCCTGCATGCCATCGCACGCGGCGATGAATTGTCGCTCGCCACGCTTTATGATCGCTACAGCGCCATCCTTTTGGGCTTGATGCTCCGTATATTGCACAGCCGCCCCGAGGCGGAAGATGTGTTGCAAGAAGTTTTCCTACAAGTCTGGCGGCGCGCCGCAGACTTCGACGAAGCGCGCGGCCGCGGCTTCACGTGGCTCGTGACACTGGCGCGCAGCCGCGCCATAGATCGCCTACGCTCGTTGGATGCGCGTGGTCGTGCTGCTACGGCCGCGCAACGCGAAGTCCAAGAGGAGACGGCGGACGCAGCCGATGACGTACTCCACGCGGAGCAACGCGCCATCGTGCTGGCGGCACTGGCGCAATTACCCGCAGAGCAGAGCCGCGCGTTGCTGCTCGCTTACTTCGACGGCTTGACGCAGTCCGAGATCGCGGCGCACTTGCAGCAACCGCTCGGCACGATCAAGACGCGCATGCGCTCAGGTTTGATTAAGCTGCGTGAGTTGCTGCACGAGCAGATGCAGACCGCACGCTTGATGTTGTGATGAAGCACGAAGATTACAAGGAGATGTTGGCGGCCGCCGCCCTCGACGCGCTCGACGCGGCGGAGCGGCGCACGCTCGACGCGCACCTCGCAACTTGCGCGGGGTGCCGCATAGAACTTGAAGAACTGCGTGCCGTCACCGCCTTGCTCGTATATCAGGACGTGCCCGTCGCGCCGCCCGCCAAACTGCGCGCCCGCCTGCTCGCGCAACTCAAATCAACGCCGCAGACGCCACGCGTAGGCGGCGGCGCGCTTATCCCAGCCAACGGCGCACCCGTCGGGGACACGACGGGCGCGGCCACACCTGTGACCGCAACGAACGTGCTGCCGTTTGCGCCCGCGCCGCGCATGCTCTTCGGCGCACGCCCGCGCGTAGTCTTCGCCACGCTCGCCGCGTCAATCATCATCGCTGCGCTCGCCAGCACGCTCGCCGTGCTCTGGGCACAAAATCGGCGCATGCAAACCGACCTCGCGCGGCTCACGCAAAATCTGCACGAGACACAGCAGACGCTCGTGTCGGTGCGCGCCGACCGCGAACTGCTCGCCGCGCTCGATACGCACACGACCGCGCTCGCCGGCACGGATGTCGCCAATGGCGCGCGGGCGCGCATCACTTACGACGAGCGCACGGGCCGCGCCGTCTTCGTCATCGCAGGGCTGCCCGCCCCGCCGCCCGGCAAGGCTTATCAACTCTGGTTCATCGCCGACGGCAAGCCGCTCCCCGGGCACGTCTTCAACACGGACACGAGCGGGCGCGCGGAAGTGCGCGAACAGATTCCGCCGCAGGGCCGCCACGCGCAAATTTTCGCCGTCACGCTTGAACCGCAAGCGGGCGTGAGCGCGCCCACCGGTCAGATATATCTCAAGGGCACTACTTGAGATAATCTTTCTGTCCCTACTTGTTCCTCATACAATCTACCGGCAAAACTTGTTAGAATGTGCGGGTCGCACACTCTCCCAATGCATATCCCGACACAAGAGGGGGCAAGTTCAAATATGACCGAAGACAAAGCTGGCGAGAAACCCACCGTGCCCAACATCATCTCGGACGAGACAGGACAGTATGACGCGCGCTTCCTGCTCTGGCGTATCTTCTGCGCCGAGCATGATGTCGCCGTCGAAACGCTGCCCGGCGATCTTCCCGCTGACATCAAGGCCAAGTGGGATCAAGTGAAGAACAAGAACATGAATCGTGAATCGTGAATCAAGAAGAAAGGCAGCTCTCTTGATTCACGATGCATGATCCACGAGGATTGTCGTGTCATGCCATTAGGTCAGCGCGCGAGTTCGCTCGCGGAAGTGTTGGATGAGTTGACGGTGGAGGGCGCGCCGGAGTTGATCGAGCAATTGCCCGGCGCTGCGTTGCGCTGTTATGCCTGCGGGCACAGGTGTCTGATTAACGCGGGCACGCGCGGCATCTGCAAGGTGCGTTACAACGAACGGGGCCGCTTGCGTGTGCCCGCGCACTACGTCGCCGCGCTCGCTTGTGACCCGACCGCGAAGAAACCATTCTTTCACGTCCTGCCCGGCTCTGACACGCTCACCTTCGGCATGCTCGGTTGCGATCTGCACTGTGGCTATTGCTTCACCGGCGATACGATGGTCGTGACCGACCGCGGCCCGCTGTCGTTCGCAGATATATTCAATCTCGCGCAACGCATCGAGCGCCAACCGGACGCCGAGGTTGCCTTTCCGGCGAACCTGCGTGCGGTGGCCGCTTCAGGCTCATTATGTCAAGTGCGCGGAGTCTTCAAACATACCTATCGCGGCCAACTCGCGCTAATCCGGCCGTACTATCTGCCTGCGCTCCGCTGCACGCCTGATCATCGCGTCTATGCAACGAACGCGGTCAACGTCGCACCTGTGCCGACGCAGGCGCAACAGTTAACCACCAAACACTATCTCGCGATCCCGCGCTGCTACAGTTTCTCCTCGCCACAGATGATTAATACGGCGCAAGCACTGAGCGGCCACCAAATCACTTATCGTGCGCCATGGGGCCGACCCACTGATCTGCGCCGGGAGATCGCCGCCGCCACTGCGCGCGGTGAAACCTCGCGCGAAATCGGCGCGCGTTTGGGCAAAGATACTTCTTACGTCCGGCACGTGCGCAGCAAGCTAGGCCGCGGGCGGGCGCAGTCGGCGCGCACGAGCGGCGCGCTCGTTGAGCATGACTCATTGCGCTTTCCGAACGAGCACCAGCCGGGTATTCCACTCGCGATCCCGCTGGACGAAGACATGGCCCGGTTGCTCGGCTTCTATTGTGCGGAAGGCTCTGTGTGCAGCGATAAGCAGCGCCCGAACAGCCACGTGATCAATTTCAGCTTTGCGCACACGGAGCGGCCGCTGGTTGAAGAGGTACAACGCTTGTTGGCCAAGTGCCTACGTGTTAAAGCGGCGCAGGTGCAACGCACAACTACGCTGGCTGTGGTCGCCAACAAGTCCTCGGCCGCGCTCCTGTTTCAGACACTGGCGGGTAAGCATTCCCGCGAGAAGCATGTACCGCAAATGCTATTCGACGCGCACCAGCCCATCGTGCGCGCGTTCCTTGACGCCTACGTTACCGGCGATGGCCATCGCTATGCGAACGGGAAGATCAGCATTACCACTGTCTCTCGCCAGCTTGCCTACGGCATCGCCTGGTTAGCCTTGAAATTAGGCTATCTGCCATCCGTGTACGATGCAGCCATGACAGAAGAAGGCTTCATCCAAAAGCGCGCGGTCAAACGTGCGCCGCACCAATACACAGTCGTCTGGTATGAACGTGGACTAAGGACGCGCCAGCTGATCGAGACGGAAAAGTTTTATCTGATTCCATTACGGGAAATCTCTTTCGTTGATTATGAGGGCGATGTCTTCAACATGGAGGTGGAAGCAGAGCACAACTATCTGGCCGGCTTCTTCCTTGTTTCAAACTGCCAGAATTGGCTCACAAGCCAAGCCCTGCGCGACGAAGCGGCAGGGACGCGCCCGCAGAGGGTGACGGCGGATCGTCTTGTGGCGATGGCGAAAGCGTATGGCGCAGCGCTGGTGGGGTCGAGTTATAACGAGCCGTTGATTACGGCGGAGTGGGCGGTCGAAGTTTTTCAAAAGGCCAAGCCGGCGGGATTTAGGACGGCGTTCATCTCGAACGGGAATGCGACGCCGCAGGTGCTGGATTTCTTGCGGCCGTGGACGGACTGCTACAAGATCGATTTGAAGTCCATGAATGATCGCAACTACCGGCAGTTGGGCGGCGTGGTGGATAACATTCTGGCGACCGTGCGGATGGTACACGAGCGTGGCTTTTGGACGGAGATCGTGACGCTCGTGATTCCCGGTTTCAACGACTCGGCGGACGAGCTTAAACGCGCGGCCGATTTTATCGCCTCAGTCTCGCCCGACATCCCGTGGCATGTGACGGCGTTTCATCAGGATTACAACATGACGGCGAACGCCAACACGACGGCCGAGCAATTGATTCGCGCCTGCGAGATTGGCCGCGCGGCCGGCTTGCGCTACGTCTATGCGGGCAACCTGCCGGGGCGCGTCGGGCGTTGGGAGCACACTTACTGTCCCGCGTGCGATGAGCTATTAGTTGAACGCTACGGTTACCTCATCCGCAAGGCGCGCGTCACGCCAGAGGGTAAATGCCCTGCGTGCGCGCATGCGATTCCGGGCGTGTGGGCGTGAGTTGGTAGAGCGCAAGAGAGGGATGGGCCAAACTCTGCCGCAACAGTTAATGACGCAACACGCGCGGCTTCAGTGCTGCGGCTGCCCTTGCAACTCGGCGGCGCAATCATGGCAGAGCCAGACGAGCGTCTGCGCGGCATCGGCCCAGAAGAAGGGGCTCACACGATTGGCGAACTGCGCCGCCGGCGCGGCCTTCAGCCGTTGCAGCCATTGCACGTAAGCCGTGCCGCAATAAAACTCGCCGGCCGCGCCCTGATGGCGATGCACACACTCACGCTCCCGAAACGTCTGCTCGTTGGTCACTCGTCGCTCTCCCGCCTTCCCTCGCTCAAATTCAATTAAGCAACGCAAACTCACACGGCCGCGCGCTCGCGCTCAACCTGTGCGCCGGCCAAATCACGCGGCGCAACCGCAGGGGCGGTCGGCGCGACCACAGACTTGCTCTCTTTGCTGCCCGGCACGGCGGCGCGCGGTTGCGTTTGCGCGGCCGGTTGCGCGGCCGTCATGCGGCAGTTGCCTTCATAGAGCGCGCCTTGCTCGATGATGAGGGCGGGCGTCTGCAAGTCGCCGGTGACGCGGGCGGTGCGCCCCAACTCAATGCGACCACGCGCCTTGATGTCGCCTTTGACTGTGCCGTTTATTTTGGCGACCGCGACTTCGATGTCAGCCTCCACTTGCCCGCCCGCACTGACGATGAGCGTACCGTCCTGCGAATTGATGCGGCCCGAGACGCGCCCGTCCACGCGCAGCATGCCTTTGAAATTCGCTTCGCCCGCCAACACGCTATGCACGCCGACGAAGCCGCCGATCAGTCCATCTTTGAGATCGCGTGCCAGCGCATCGGTCTCTGTGATGGCGCGCGGCGCGGTGGGCGTGTTGAGCGCGGGACTATTAGTTTGTTGCGGCGCACGCGGCGGCGTGGATGGCGTGGGCGCGGAGGAGTGCGCAGGCGCGCTGACGGGTGCGGCGACTACGCGCGCATCCGGCGTGGCCGGCGGGACGGTGTTTGCGGTCGCCGGCGCAGTTTGCTCGCCCGCGACCGGTTCAGGTTTGTTGTTGCGATTCATTCTAAACATTCTAAAGCACTCCCCTTCGCTATTAAGCTTGCGGCGCAGCTAAAATTCGCCGCACGGGCATGAGAACACTTGCCGGGGCACGCCGCAAGGCGCACGCGCGCAAGAATTGCGTTGGCAAGGCAGAAGTTGGTGAGGGGCACACGCCGCAGGGCCACTACCCGGCGCGCTCTTAAGCGTCATCATAGCCGCCGCGCGTGCGTTGATTATTGTGGCACCGTTGCATTGTCGTTATGTTCTCGTGCTTGCTGAAAGCTGAAGCGGGTCGTGCGCGGGCGCAG
>JANMAD010000300.1:0-5878 GCA_031359515.1 Acidobacteriota bacterium
TGTTTCTCCACCTCTTGCTTGCGCGCCGCCGGCGAGAGCTTGCGCAGGTCGTCCGGCAAATCTTCGTCCTTCACCGCATCGAGTTTGACGGAATTGTTCTCGATGCCTTGCAGCAGATCATCCGCGTAAGCTTCCCTGTTCAGCGCCTTGTTGAGCGCGCGTTCGGCTTGCGCAGGCTTGGGCGCAGCGGCCGCCACCTTCTCTTCGCTCGCCGCTTGCCGCGCCGCCACATCCGCGCGATGCGCGACCCCGGCCGTGCCGGGGCCACCGCCGTAAGCGACGATGGTGCGGCCGAGTTTCTGACTGAGCGTGCTTAACTGATCGTCGTAGGGCGTGGTGACGACTTGCACGCCGCCGTCCTGCGCGATGGCGAAATACTGCCCGCCGCCCTGCTGCGCAATCGCCTGCCACACTTCGCGCGTGCCGCCGATACTGCCACACTGGATCGTGTTCACGATCATGCCGCGCTTGGCGGCAACCGCGGCCGACGCGGTCGTCGCCGGCTCTTGCTGATAATCGTCGTGCGGAGGCGCGTCGCCGACCAGAAACAGAATCTGCGCGGTGCGCTGCGAATTCTGCGCCCAGCCCGCTTGCGCGACGCCCTCCGCGAGCGCGCGGCGCACATCCTCCGGCGTGTCGCCGCCGCCCTCTGCGCGATAGTCCATCAACGTCGTGTAAACCTGATCGAGATCGCTCGTGAGCGGCAATATTTTAGTCACATACTCGTCGCCCGCGTCGCGATAAGCGACCAATCCGACGCGCACGTTCGGGTGCGCGGGCGTCTGCATCACTTCGTTGACGATGCCCCAGATGCGCTGCTTCGCGCCGTCAATCAGACCGCTCATCGAAGAGGTCGTGTCCAGCACGAAGACCATTTCCAAAGTATTCTCGCTGCCGGCGACGGGCGGCGCGGGTTTGACGAGTGGCGCGACTTGCGGGCGCGCTTGCAATCCGCCGACGAGCGCGGCGGTTGCGCCGCTGCCGACGAGGAAAGTTAACCAGGCGACGAGGAATCTGAGCGTAAGCCGTTGCATGATGAATTGAACCTCCTTCAAAGGGACACATACGACGAGGGTGTTTGTCAGTGTGTCGCCAGCGCGGCCGGGCACAATGTTTCGCCCGCGCGCTGCCGATCTGACCTTTGAACGCAACAGGTCGTCATCCCTTGCAGAAGTTTTCGTGCTACTGAAGACTTTAAGGGTGCGGCTGGTTAAATAACTCCGGGCTGTTAGATCAGTCCGGGTTTGGTTTGCGGGCGCGTTTGCTATTGTGTGGCGGGCGCGGCGATATTGCCGGAGATTTGCTGCGCGACCATCTGCCAGCGTCCGCTGCGTTTGATGTAGGTGGTCGTGTAGCGGCGATTGTTGTCTATATCGCGGCCTTTATAACGCACTTTCCAGACAGCGCGCCCGGTCAGTACAGCGGCGTCTTTGTAGACGCGCACCTGCGTGTCCTCGCTGCGAAAGTAGTAGGTCGTCACGTCCAGCGCAGGCTTGAGATTATTGATCTCTTGTTGCTTGTTCTTCAGCTCGCCATTCGGGCTAACGATCACGAACTCGGGGGCAAAGAGCCGGTCAATCGTCGTCATGTCGCCGCGCGCAATCGCATCTGCCCACGCGCGGTCGAGCGCCAATAGCTCTGCCTCTGTCTTGCCGATCTTGTCCGGCTTGGCCTTTGTCTGTCCGGCTGCGCCAGCGGCCACCATGAGCAAGCAGAGCAAGAGCAACAATCGTTTGATTCGTCCCATTTCGCTTCTCCTATCATGTCGCCTCAGACCGCGCCCAGTGTCGCAGCCGAGCTATTCGCGCAGTTTCACACCTTCGCGCTTGCTCGGTCTGAGCGTTTCGTCTTTATTCAAATTTAGTGCAGATTAAGCTAACAACTTTTTGGGCGACTCATTTAACGGCACGCGCGCCGGCTCGCGTCCGTCCGGTAGTTGCCATGTCGGCCGCTCAGGGCCGAAGGGCATGGCGAGTATGCGGCCGAGCGTCAACTCCTGCGGCGCGCGATAGGCAGGCACGCCGATTACGATCTCAGTTTGCGGCACGTTGAGCCGGAGCGTGCCGTGCAGCCAGTCCCAAATCGTTAAGCCGCTCGACCAGTTCGCGTCGGTCTCTCCTTTGACCATTGAGTGATGTATGCCATGCATGCGCGGCGTGACGATGAAGCGATTCAAGCGCCGTTCTACTTCGACCGGCAGACGCACGTTCGAGTGCTGGAACATGATCGAGAGCAGCAACAACGTCTGCCACGTTGAGAGCGCGAGCGGAGAGACGCCGATGAGCATGACCTGCGCCGCGCGCCACGGGATCGAAAGGGCCAGTTCGGCAAAGTGGAAGCGGAGCGCGGTCGAAGTATCGAGTTCCAAATCCACGTGATGCACAAGGTGAAAACGCCATAGCCACGGCGCGCGATGCGTCAGCACATGCCATACATACAGTGTGTAATCGAGCAGCACGCACGCGAGCGCAGTCTCCAACCACACAGGCAGACGCACGCGCTTGAGCAAGCCCCAACCGCGCCGTTCAACCAATCGCGCGAGCGGCGCGACGATGGGCGCTTCGGCCAGTTGCAGCACGAGCGCGCCCACGCCCGCGACGGCGAGGTTACGCGCCTCGCGCCGCAACTTCGGCTCAACCTGTCCGCGCCTGAGTGGTCGCCTGCGTTCCCACCACGCGAGCGCCACGAACGCGCCGACGATGAGCGGCGCGCCCAACCACGCCGGCACTCCTTTTTTCTGCACGCTTCAACCCTCCGCCGCTCAAGTGCGTTAGCGGTTCGTTCAGCAGCAATCGCCGCCCGGCTCGCCACACGCCGCATCGGACGACTCGGTCACCTCGTAGCTTAATCCCTTCGTCTCGCGCGGGTGGCGCACGCTCGCGCGTTGGCCGTCGAATTGTGTGGCGGCCGCTAGAGGGATCGCAGTCAACGGCTCGACCGGCACGATGTCGTCAATATATGGCGCGCGATTGTAAATTTGAAACGTCTTATCGCAGACAGCCATGCGTTGGCCGCGCTCCAGCACGTGCCCGTCGTCGTCCACGACTTTGCGCCACGGCCCGCGATAGATAACCGCCTGCTTGCGCTCCCAGCAAGGGCCTTGTTTGCCTTTGTGCGCTACGACTGTGACAGAGCGAAACTCGATGCCCTGCACCGTGCGCCAAGGCCGCGCATCACGCTTGACGATCTCCATGCCGTAGAAACCCGCGCGGTCGAACGCAGCCAGAAAAGCGTCTTCGCGGTACGCGCCGGCGAGACAACCTGACCAGAGTTCCGCATCGGCTTGTAACTCGGCCGGCACGTCCTCGTCGCTCACGATGTCGCTGATCGCGACGCGCCCGCCGCGCCGCACCACGCGGAAAATTTCGGCGAACAGTTGCTCTTTATCCGCCGGGCGCACGAGGTTCAGCACGCAGTTCGACAGCACCACGTCCACCGCTTCATCCGCGACGAGCGGGCACGCCGCTCTGCGTTGCGCGCAATCCGACTCGAAGCGCGCGAGCGCGGCGGCCGAGGTGATGGGCGCACGCGCAAGCTGCCGATTGACCGCCGCCAGATCGAGGCGCAAATCCTGTATGCGGCCTTGCCGGAACTCGACGTTGTGATAGCCAAGCCGGTCGCCGATCTCCTGCCGATACTTATTCGCCAACGCGAGCATCTCTTCGTTCGCGTCCACGCCGATGACGCGCCCGCTCGCGCCGACGATCTGCGCGGCGATGTAACAAATCTTACCGCTGCCCGAACCGAGGTCGAGCACTACGTCGCCCGCCCGCACGAACGCGGACGGGTCGCCGCAACCATAGTCGCGCTCTTTGATCTCGTCGGGGATGACGGCCAAGTATTGCGGGTCGTATGCGACCGGACAGCACAACGCGGACTCGCGCGCCTGCGCGGCCTCGCTGTAGCGGGCCGCCACTGCCCGTTCGACATCAATCGTGCTACTCACTTTTGTCTGCATCCTTTCGTCTACGGAATAAAAGGGCGCGCGTCGCCCGTGCCGGGCTTAAGCTACCGGCCGCGCACCGGCGCGTACAGCCGGCAGAGCGTGCGCGGGTGTACGCCGAGCCAGTAGAGACCTTGCAAGATCGCCCAACGCGCGAACGTGCGTGTGAAACTGCGCCCGGCGAAACGGCGCGAAGATGTAACGACCTCTGCCGCCAGATGCACGAAGCGTCCGCGTCGCCACAGCCGGCGCAACAGATCGAGGTCTTCAAAAATGGGGAACGCTTGGAAGCCGCCGACCTGCGCGTACACTGCGCGGCGCACGAAGAAGGCCGAGTCGCCGTAGCATAAGCCTATGCGCCGCAGCTTGGGATAAAGCCACGTGAGAAAGCGCGCGGGGGTGTCCGTACCGTCGAAGCGGATGGCGAAGTTGCCGCCGACCGCCTGTGCGTCGCGCGCGAGCGCCGTGTTGATCTGTGCGTAAGCGTCAACTGGCGGCGCGGTGTCCGCGTGCAGAAACCAGAGCACGTCGCCACGCGCGACGCATGCGCCCGCGTGCAACTGCGCGCCACGCCCGCGCTCGCTCGGCAACACGTGCGCGCCTTGTGCGTGCGCGATGGCAACGGTCGCATCGCTGCTGCCGCCGTCCACGACGATCACTTCCGTCGGCCCGCGCAATGCTGCGAGCGCGGCGAGCGTCGCGCCGATGGTCGGCGCTTCATCGAGCGTGGGGATGATGATCGAAAGCAACATACGCGCCTGTGATTTAGCAGCTAACCTTCGCGGAATCAACACGCCGCCGCACGCTCTGTGTCCGGCAACGGGCCGCGCCGCTTGCACCGTTATATTTTAATGGTTGACCAAGAGCCGTGAAATAGTCAAAACTAAGCGCGCTCAAACGACAACTCGCGCGGCGGGTTTCGCGTTACATAGTTGCCGGCATTTCGCCCGTCGCCGCACCGTTGAAAGGTTGGGAGGAGCTATTACGCAAACGGATTCCGTCGGACAAAACGCGCGCACGCTGACCGTGCTGGTGGTTGAGGATTTCGAGGACACGCGTTACCTGATGCGGCTCGAACTGGAACGGCGCGGCTTCCGTGTGCTCGAAGCCACGGACGGCGAAGAGGGCGTCGCAGTCGCCGTGCGCGAGCAACCCGACATCATCCTGATGGACATCGGGCTGCCCGTGCTGGACGGCATCGAAGCCACGCGCCGCATCCGCGCCGACGCCGCGTTGCGCGATCTGCTGATCGTCGCGCTGACCGCGCACCACGAGACCGAGTATCGCGCCAATGCCCTCGCCGCCGGCTGTGATGCCTATCTCACCAAACCGATTGACTTCGATTGGCTGATCGATCTACTTGGGCGCCTCTTGCCCTGAACGTCGCACGAGTTTGTGGCCAGCGCCACCGCCTGTGCTATCAAGCCGCTTGCACTCTGCACTTCCACTTTCGCCGTGCGGCACAAAGCGCATCGCAGTCACAGTCGAGTAGTAAGCCCCATTCGACACCTGCCTCGCTATCAGCAGTCGGGATATCCGCCATTAGCCAAACGCCGCCGCGTGAGGTGGTAACTTGCGCTTACGGCGTAGCAGGCGGCTCGGCGTTGACTGACAGGTTAGCTGCCAGTGCAGGTACCCTTCAGTCCTCCCGCACAACTAACCCATCCGGCGCGAAGTTCCACGGCAACATCTGCACGTCTTTTTCTGCGGCGAGGGCGCGTTCGACCTCTGACTTGCGCCCGTCGGCGCAGAGGAAGGCGATGCAGCCGCCGCCGCCTGCGCCGCAGACCTTGGCGGCTTCCGCGCCGTTGGCCAGTGCTTTCTCGACGAGCATTTCCATGTGCGGCGTCGTGATGTTGGGCGCGAGGCGTTTGCGGTTCGGGTAGGCGGCTTGCATGACGGCGCGCACTTCCGTCCAGTCGTTGGCGACGAGGG